>PSRH01000003.1 GCA_003175915.1 Candidatus Melainabacteria bacterium
GGGCGCCTGATTGTATCTAAGCCCAGCCAACAAATCCAACCCAGCGGCTAACCTAGAAGTGACCGCCTTTTCATTGGGTGACGTTAGACTTGATGTCGGCCCCAGTTGGGCCATGCACCGGAAGACTATAATGTGTGATAGAAACTCAAAACGTGCTTATGCGACTGCCAATATTCAGCACACTAAAGTTATCCCAGAAAGGACTGCTCCTTGTGAGTTTGCCTGTCGCCGTCATGCTGGGTTTCTTGGGTGCGCTCTTGCTCGTTTTTCATAAATTGGAAGTTCGCTTGAACGAAACGGCTCGCTCGAAGGAATTTATCTCAACAGTCGGCTCTCTAAGCAAGATCTATTATGATCTTGGTGTGCAAGTTGTTCTACTCGACTATACCAAAAGCCCGGCAACCAAACTACGAGTTAGACAGCTGGGCGATAGCCTGGCATCGCAATTTCAAAAGCTCGAAGAACTGGCCCAGTCGGATCCTGTGGAGTTAGAACATATAAAGAGAGTCGAGAAGCTGGCCCAACAAATCAACCACCGAATCGCCATTTATGAGCGGTACATAAAAGACAAGGATTCTGCTCCAGTACTTAATTTCGCCAATCTCTACAGCGAATTCCAGTCTCTGGGAAACGAATTTACGAATGAAATGCACAATTTGACCGCCTATGAGTCAGCAAAGAACTTGGGCAATCTCACCACTGAAGCACAGGCAAGAAACATTTTAAAATCCTGGATTATTTGCGGCGTCATTCTGAATGTCCTAATGGGAGTCCTCCTGGCGATTGTTTTTAACAGGATCACTTCCCGCCGATTGGGGCTGCTAACGGACAACACAATGAGGCTGGCTGCTAACGCCCCACTCAATGCTCCGCTTTCAGGCAATGACGAACTTGCTCAATTGGACAGATTCTTTCACAGCATGGCTGCAGCGCTTGCTGCAGCAGCACGAAAGGAACGAGCAATCATCGACAATGCCGTGGATGTAATTTGCTCTATTGATGATCGCGGCCATTTCACGGCTGTAAATCCGGCCTGCCAGGCTGCCTGGGGATACAGTCAAGATGAACTGAATGGCCAGTCGTATTTCGCCATATTGCATCCTGATGATGCAGCTCTTTTTTCAAAGAACCTAGCTGAATCCAAGACGGACGCAAAAACACGTGTAATTGAAACAAGAATACTGAACAAGGCAAAGAACTGCATTTTCAGTCGCTGGTCACTGCGTTGGTCAAATTCCGAGCACTCAACATTTTGCGTAGCGCACGACATCAGCGACAAAAAGGAGATGGAGCGCATCAAAGAAGAATTCCTAGCCATGGTGAGCCACGACTTGCGCACACCCCTTACATCATTGGAAGCGCTACTGACCCTTTTGCTTGAGGGCAATTATGGTCAGTTGACGGATCATGGAAAGCAGAGACTTGCCGGCGCTGAACTTGATATCGAGAGATTGGTCAAATTGATCAATAACCTTTTGGATATCGAAATGCTCGAATCAGGGCATGTCAATCTCACGCTTCAACGAATCGATATGCAAACTGTAATTGATCGATCGATTGCCGCGGTGAGAGGATTTGTCGATCAGAAGAAGATAAACCTGGAAGTAAAGGCCTTGCACGTATCCGTCCTTGGTGACCTCGATAGATTGGTGCAGGTATGCGTAAATTTTCTTTCCAACGCCATCAAGTTTTCTGATGAAAAAGGATCGATTTTTGTTCAGGCAAATCTTTCAGGAGATTTTGTAGAAGTACAAGTTATCGACAAGGGTCCGGGGTTGCCATTGGGCGATCAGGCAATTATCTTCGAAAGATACAAGCGGGTCGAAGGTGTCAGGGATGAAAAGGCACAAGGAACAGGTTTAGGACTGGCAATTTGTAAGACAATAGTAAAACAGCATGGCGGCGAGATCGGAGTTGAAAGTGAGGCAGGCAACGGAAGTACATTCTGGTTTCGGATTCCTGCCATTTCTCAATCAATCGACTCGCCAGAAGGCGATGTCACAGCAAAGGATAAGAGAGTGTCCGTCTAACGAGGGTTCAGGGTTATTGGGAATTTACCTCTAACTTGTAGCCAGAACCATGCACGGTTCTTATGCTAAACGGCTGGCCTTGATCGGGAATCCTTTTCCTCAGTCTCATTATATGAATGCGTACCGTTTCCGGTGATGCATCAGATTCTGATGGCCAAACGCGATCCATCAGGGCCTCCGCGCTGAACACTTCATTGGGATATCGCATAAGAAATTCCAGCAGAGAAAACTCCTTAGCTTTTAGCTTAATCTCATCGCCTTTGAATGTTACTTTCCGTCCGGTTGGATCCAGAACGAGGTCTCCATAGGTAAGAATATTTCTCTGTGTTGCCGCTGGTCTTCTCAACAATGCCCGCAGTCTGGCAGATAGTTCTTTAAGGTGGAACGGTTTCGCTAAGTAATCATCGGCGCCTGCATCCAGTCCTTTTGTTTTCTCATCGACAGCAGATTTAACTGTGAGCATGAGTATTGGTGCATCGCCACCGCTTTCGCGAAAGTGTTGACAGACCTCAATACCACTCAATCCCGGGAGATTCCAATCCAGGATAATCAGGTCATATTTGTAGAACTGCAATTTTTCCAGACCATCGCTGCCATCGGTTGCAAACTCGACCAGATATCCCTCCGCCCGTAACCAGTCTTGCATCAGTTCACATAGACGATGGTCGTCTTCGATTATTAAGATTTTCGCCATTACCTACTCTCGTGCCGCGATGACCGATTCGTGGGCATGCCCTTCAGTATATCGTCAAGCAAATGATTGGCTTCTGAAACCTTTGTCAAGTTGTGATTCTTCTCGGCGATGTTCTTGGCGTTAGCGGCAAATTTTTTGGCTTGATCGTAGCGCCCAAGGTTAATGCAGCATTCTGCCGCTTGCCTGAAAAGTTCAATCTCAAACAGGTACTCATGTCCCCTCGTTTGCTTCCGTTGCGCTAGCACGTGTTCAATCACTTGCAGGCGATCTTGATCTCTATGCTGTTCCTTGAGAAGACTAGTCAATTTAGCTGCGGCCTCCAGATAAATGTCGCCTGCCGGGCTTAAACCCCCTACCCCCGCTTCCTGGGCGGATAGGGATTTTCTCAAGAGGTCCTCTGCGCGTTTGGGGTCATTCAAATCCGAATAGACAATCGCCATTTTGCTAAAAAATGGGATGCACTTATCGGGATGCAAGCGTAAAAGTTGATCGAAATAGCGATCGACCACTTTTCTTGCTTCACCCTTGTGCCCAGCTCGGCAAAGAATGTATGCTAATTCAACTTTGGCATAGGTGCCCAGATGCATGCGAATGTCCAAGTGGTCATGGCGCTTTATCGTGTTTTCTAACAATAGTCGACAGTACTTTTCTGCCTGGGCTAGATCACCTTCCCGCTCATAAATATCCGTGAGCCCCTCGAGGTTGCTGTAGATTACGGAATCCCTTTTTGGTTCGATGCCTTGCTGTACTTCTAAGGAAGCGAGAAAAAGCGTCTTGGCTTCAGCGCACTTGCTTTGAGCAAAAAGAGCTTTTCCTAGCAAGCCCTTCAGATCGGCCAGATCGAGGGCAAGCACATCCTCGGGCGGTTGCTTCTGCAATATAGCCAGGGCTTGCCTGAGTACCTTTTCCGCTTCTTTGCTATCACCCACCGTTAAGAACATCCAGCCGAGGTTGTACAAGCACTTGGCGTACTGCGGGCTATCTGGTCCGTGCAGCTTTTTTGCGGCTTGAGCTTTCAGCAAAAGCTCATTTTTATAGGCGGCACCTGGCCTGGATGTTCTTGCGGTGTCTATTGGATGCGTGTCTCCTGGCGTCAATACTGAACTCAAGAACACGAAGCACAGAAAAGAGGTGAGCAGTTTGTTGAATTTCATGTCTAACTCTCCTCAAGCGCAGCTCGATGTGCAATTGCTGATTTCAGACTGACAGTGATCAAAATATCCGCTCATTGCCTGAAAGTAAAGGATACTTTCATCCAGTTGTCCGACGTCTGGGCAGAGGAGGAATGTGGGGAACGGACTTGGGCCTTGGCTCCGGACGCTCACGCTGCCTCCTATGCAGTGCTTCAAGAGATATCCATCCGGGGATATGATTAATGCCATGCGAGTCGTTCAGTAAAACGTCGATCACATTCCTTCGCTGTCCGGCGAGATAGCGCTCTCTTACGTCGAAAATCGTTTGAACATGATTCCCACTTCTCGTTACGACGCCAATGGGGAACTCGCCCTGCGACTTAAGATAAAGCAATTCTCTGGCACTGGGAAGATGCCCCTCCGTGAAATACGGCATCCAGTGTCCGGTAAGCTTTCGAGTCGCTGCCAGGATCTCTCGAGTGCCGAATTGCGGATCGCCACCCCTATATCCGGCCCGGATGGAGGCAATGCCAGTTGCTTGTACGATTTTGCTAGCACCATTTCTCTTATCTCGAGCGAGGTCTCTGTCAGCGTCCCAACCTCTTTGATTGGGTCCCGGTGAGATTGTTTGACGGACAGGTCTAATGACTGGCTCCCCTCTGCCAGGCCTGTACTCTCCGGTGTGGGCAATCTGCTTAACCAGGTTGGCATACTTTTCCGGGTAGCGCCACGCCATGAATTTTTCGCCGGTTGTAATATTGCAAGTCAAGTTACCAACTCCTTGATTGATATGCTCCTTTGGATAGGCGAGGTTACCGAGTGTCTCCATGGCAAGCTGCCTGCAATATGACGGGTGAAAATACGGTTTGCGAGGCGTTTGCAGGAGAGCAGAAAGGTTGTTATAGGTTTGGACAATTTGCAGAGCGTTGGGTGCTTTCATGCCTTGACGATGCGCTTCCGCACATCTTTTCTCGAAGTGATCCAAATACGATCTGAAGCGAGCCATGTTTAATCCGCTTGCCTTGCCAATTGTTTCAAGCTCTAACCGCGCTCGATGCAATTGCGACGAGTCCAGATTCTTTAGGAGAAGGTCGTCCACCTTAGCGACGCGAGAACGACCATCCAAGTCTCTATAAAAATAGTTGCCGTTTTTGATAACCAGGATTGATGACCGTTCATCCCTCCATGGTTTTTGGGGAACAGACTCCAAGGTATTGCCGTCCCCAACCCATTGCTCAATCCGACTGCCTCCCATTACCATTTTGGTGTCTGTAATAGAAGTTATCCGTTTGTGATTGTCGTAGCCAAAGAAGCGATTAGAGCCATCATGAAAGGTGATGCTGCACAAGGTGCCGTCTGCGTTATGCTCAATTATTTTCCCATCTGGCTGCCAGTGTCCCAGCTTGCCGTCCACAGTCTCGTAATTGAAACTGCCGTCCGACTTGACGGTCACGGATTTCCAATCATTCGTCTTCTCTAGGGAATAGATTTCTTTGGATTTCTTGCCAGTGCTATCTGTGTCGACGATACGCCTTACAGCGGCGCCCTCATATTCGAAAATGCGGGTGCCACCTCCTATGGAGGCAGGGAGTTGCACTTTTGTGACTAAGTTGTCGCTATTCTTGTCGACCCGCGCGTGATAAATTCTATCGACAGAGCTGGTCGAGTCGGAATTCCGCGATGGCACCCGGAGGAGATGCGGTTCTCCCCACTTGCCCAGATGAAGCGCGTAAAGATTTCCGGTTTTTTCTTCGCTCCAACGTCCGGAAGATAGCCGAGTCCAGCTTCGACGGGTTTCTCCGTCCTTTGACTCAGTTATTCTGGAAAGAAAGTTGTTAGCGTTGTAGTCGCATTTTATCTCTGAACCGTCGGACCTTCGCGCATTTAACAAGCGGTTCTCGGTCCTATATGTCAAGACAGAACCATTCTTGAGGAAGCGCAGGCCATAGCAGCTGGCACCCGTATCCGGTCTGTGGACTTGCCAAAGACCTTCCGCGTTTTCTTTTGTGGCAGTCTTGAAAGCATAGAACCCCGATCCTGTAACTAGTGCTTCGCCATTCCATGTACCCCGCATGGTGCCGCTTTGATCGGTCACAGCCCAGCTTTTGCTGCCTGGTCGTTGGGTAAATGTCAATGTTGAGCGGTGCAGTAGATCTTCAACCATGATTTTGTGGATGTTTTCAGTTGTCCCGGCATATGCAAAATTGATACGCGTGTTCGTGTAATCAATGCTGGTGACTCGGCCGCGCGTATCCCGACTTATATGGGCGGAACCCGCCCCTTCTCCTGCGACAATTGAAGCCTGTTCTATCAACCTTCTGATCTTCGACAGCTCAGGATTGGGCAATTCTGGCCTTTGTTTCGGCATGGGTCTATAAGCATCGAGAACAAGCCTGTTGCGGACAGTAGCGCCATCCGTACTAGGAATGCAAACGCGACAATCTCCGTAGCGCTCATTAAATCTGGGCGGGTACATTGCTCAGAATTTCACCTTCGAAATGCAGGTACCGGCATTCGTGAATCGACTCCGCGAATATAGAGGCCAAACGTAAACAATTTGTTTATCGGCCTAGCTTTACTTTTGCTGGAAGCCATCGCGGCAATAAACAAATTTGATACAACCGGCAATTAGTATTCTGAGATTCGCCGCCGCCGAGCGATTGAATCGTTGTGACAACCCCATCAATAAGGTATAGATCATGGTTGATTTTAAAGACATCGAGGAGACACGGCATGCCGCCGACATCCCTCGCGTTGAGGGCAGCAGAACAAAGGCTGCGGAAAAACTGTTCAGCGAAATCTGGGGTGAGTGGTCTAATCTCAGCAAACCACGACGACCTGGTCTCGATAACCCTGGGTGGAGAGCCAGGGTTATCGCTTCGATGGGATCCCCCGACTTTGACGTTCGCGAGCGAGCCAGTCAGCACCTAGTCCAAGCAGGTCCACTCGCACTTGGGGTGCTTGGTGAAGCAGTTAGACATCCTGACTTGCAAATCCGTCGCACCGCCGAGCAGATTCTAGCTGCAAGGGTCGATCGATCTTTTCCTGTAAATCCCTCCGTCGGCGAATGGATAAAGATGCTTGAATCAGAACCGACCGTTCATCTACCAGCGGTACCGCGCGCATTTCAATTGGCAACCAGAGGCACATCAGAAGATATCCGACGCACCAAACAGGAGCTTCGTGCCCTTACTGAAACTGTAATCGGCGCTCGAGACCGAAATTGGTTAGCGCATCAGCAGCATAACCTGGGGCACTGGAACAAGTTGCTGTCGAGCAACCTCAGGGAAGTCGGACAAGAGGTTAATCAAGTCACTTCACTGACAATACCGGCTGACCGGGCTCCCCTGTCCGCTGAAAACTTCATTGCCGGAATGCGAGCGTTTGCGCAGCTTGCTAGGCTCGGACTGAGGGACTGTAAGTGGATCAATGACACCACACTAGACAAGTTTCTGGACAATCACCCTAACCTCCAAGACTTAGACGTATCAGGCACCAGAATTTCGGGAGACTCTCTAAAGCGCATCGCGGGGCTCCATTATTTAAGAAGGCTCGATCTCAACCGGTGTTCACAAATCAGCGATGAAGAAATAGCTAACTTCGCTGCGAAATTGAACAGCGATGGACTAAAAGTTCTGTCGCTTAGTGGAACAAGGGCATCCGACCAAACATTGAAATCATTCGCCAATCATGCCAAAAATCTGAGAAATCTTTGGTCTCTTGATCTTTCTTCAACTACAATCTCGGACAACGGCATGGAACACTTGAGGCAGTTGCCAAACATTGCCAGTCTCAATCTTGCCAATACCAAAATCGGAGATCGGGCGGTGAATGTTTTGAATAAAGCGACCAACTTGAATGATCTTGACCTTTCTAATACTGGTATTACGGAGCAGGGGCTGAAAAGGTTGGGCGTGGGAGAACTCACCATTCTGAACCTTCAAGGAACTGATGTGACGGACGTGACTTCCATAACTGCCAAGAAGTTTCCCAAACTACGTAGTCTAAGCCTTCAGGGAACAAAAGTTGACGACGCTCAGCTGCAACACCTGGCCGAGTTCAAAGCGCTGGAGAGCATCGATTTGCGAGGCACCCGGGTGACGGCTCAGGGCATTGCCGCGCTACGACAGCTGAAACCTCTAGCAAAAATTGCCAGCGATTTCTGACTTGATGACAGCGACATCCAAGTAGGTATAAAATCCTGCTTGCATGCAGCTTGCTATTGATTACCGAAAAGGTTTTGCAACTCGGCTTCGCTGTATTGGGCCAGGTCCAAGAGAGCCTGATAAGGATCACCAGGAAGGTCGAAGTATACGGCAAAGGCCGGCTCAGTCTTAAAGCCCTTGCGCTTCAAATCCCTTATGCCTTCTCTTGCTGTTTCACCACCGATCTGAAGAAGACGCTCCTCGATCTTCATATGAATATAGGCGGCCTGTTCTTCGATCGCTCTCCCTTGACCGAATATGCCCACGCGAAAGTTATGACTGAAGAAGGAAACAAGGATTGACGGCAGTGAGTACTTCACCACCTTTATACAGGTGAAATTGCTGCGATTGCCATAAACAAATTTGGCATGTTGTTCAAACTCATCGAGGTCGTATGCTTCACAGATGACATCCAGGTCGCTCTCGTTTAAATCCAGATCTATTGGAGTGCTGCCGACGAATGTCGGCCGATAGCGACTTAAGGATTCAAAGATTTGCAAGGCCCGCAGTGCCTGACTTGCCTGAACCTTGCGAGAGGTTAGAGTCATTCTAATCACCAGTAGGGCTTCCGTCTAAGCATCGCTAGCTAATAGTATTGCAGGCGACTGCTCAAGCTGGTGTCGACTTAGCGTAAAAACGGATTAAATTCTCAGTCGACGGCAAGAAAATCCAGGCAGTCTGAGGATGATTGATTTCTAGCTACCTTACAGATCCGACTGAGTATCTGAAATTTGCCTAGCCCATAGTCAGAAGATAGAGAGTGGTCGGTCCCCAAGCGGCGAGCGAGACTGCTTGCCAGGTTTCTAAGACATCCGGCCGAGGCACCCCGGCGGATCAGGCTCAGCGTCTGATCAGGGCTTAAAGCGAGCGTATCGCCGTCTTGTTTGAAGGCAAGCAATCTCTCCAGAAATTGAGCATGGGCAACCGAAGAAGCCGTCTCCGCTCGTTCACCGGCGATGATTTGATTAGCCTTCAGTCTGAACTGCAGTATGAAAAGTTCTTCCTGGTGCCGACTGGCTCGATGATATTCTCTTTCAAGCAAAAGCAGGAATGCTGGATAAGAATAGACACCGCCCTGTACGTTGGCGATTTGCATTAACGACTGAATTGAATGATCAATTTCGATGCGCTTGGTCTCAGTAGGAGGATCCGCCGCCGGCTCAAACACGACGATGGTTTCTTCGATCATTTCCGCTTTGGCTAAAGCGTGTTCTGCTGCCAGCAGAATAGACTCGCCTGATGTCCAACGATTTTGCATGCCGGAGACGCCGAATTTGATTTTGACAAAACCGCTACTACCGTTGATTAACGCATTCCTCAATAGAATTCTCTCGATCTTTTGAGCAAAGAGCTTTCCGCCTCTTACGTCGGTTTCCGGTAGCAACACAGCAAGTCGATCAGCGGTGTACTTTGCCAGGATATCCGTTTTGCGATGCAGCCGCTGGATTTGCTTCAAGCATTCGCATGCGGACGACTGCGCGATATCTATCATCTCAACAGGTTTCTGCACCGATTCAAGCTTGAACAGGACGATTGTGAATCGGGAACCATGGTCGACTGCCCGGCAGTATTCTTGATCGAACATGAGTAGGAAGCTCGGATAGGAATATATCTCCGGGTCTTGGACGCACAAGCGCTTGGTGAGCTGCCTCGCTTCAGCCAGGTCAATTGAATCAAGCACGGGCTGCGGTGAAGTGCCGAATGTCGACTTCGTCGCGTTTTGATGGCAGGTCACGAAGTTGCCTGTGTTAGCCTCAGGGGTAACCATTTTTCCGTGAATCGTGGACAGCCTGCCGTCGCCTGACACAACGCGATTGCTTTCGCCTGTTTCTGATAAAACGAGGTTGTAGATCAAAGTCACATCGTTGGTACGGTGTTCCCAGAGGAGCTTAGATTGTTGACCAGCGCAACGATAGAGTTTCCAATCCGCGATCGACGCGGATTGGCTGACAGTGAGAACATATGAAGTTAGGCCCAGCGACCATGAGAAATCAAAGCGTGCGCCGCCAGGGGCACGAGATAACTCGAAGAGGTGTTCTTGAATAACGGTAAGATTCGGGAAGGCTTCTAATTGAAATTTGCGTATTCTTGCACCAGGACCCAATCGCAATCCAGCCAGCATAAATATCCCTCCAGTTAAACCTCCGCCAAATCCATTGGGCGAGGATATGTCCATAGCAAAGCATCGCAAGCGTGGCACATGTGTGGCAGTCAGGAGCAATTCATTGGAAATGAAACGAGTTTGACCCACATTAAATCTGGAGTTTGAACTGCACTCGGTCTTGTCTGGATATAGAGTAAAGTAATGAACAAA
>PSRH01000123.1 GCA_003175915.1 Candidatus Melainabacteria bacterium
GGTACCAGTTGACGCACTTCCCCTTCTTCAGGCGGTTCTTTGCCACCGTTGAAGAAGTAGGTGACGTGCGCATACTTCTCTGTTTCGGCTGTATGGAATTGACCGATGTGGTGACAGGCGAGAATCTCAGGCAGCGTGTCTTCCACTTTCGGCGTGCGCATCGTCTTGGCGTCAAATGCGACGGGGAGCCCAAGGGTTTCATCGTATTCGGTTAGGCAGGCATAGTAGATCTTAGGTACTTTCGGCCTGGCGAAGCCGTCAAAATGCTCTTGAGTAAGGACTCTGGAGATCTGGCGAACCCGATCCGGTCTGAAGTTAAAGCAAATGACGCTGTCGCCTTCGTTTATGGGAATGGCGTTCACGATATAAGGCTCGACGAATTCGTCCGTTTGTCCTTGCCCATAGGCATCGTCTACGGCTTGAGCCCCGGTGGTAGCACTTTTGCCCTCTGACAGAATAAGAGCGCGCCAATATTTTTCAGTTCGCTCCCAGCGGCTATCCCTGTCCATGGCGAAATACCTACCGCAAACGACGCCGATTTTTTCAGCCGGGTCGAGCCTGGATTCAAGAGCGCGCACGAAGTTGAGCGCCGATTTTGGTGGTGTATCTCGACCATCGAGAATAGGATGGATTACCAGATTCTTCACGCCCTGGCGGCGAGCCAGTTCGATCAAACCGTTCAGGTGATCGAGGCTGGAATGGACACAACCGTCGCTCAACAAGCCGATGAGGTGCAGTGTGCCTTTTTCTTTCACCTGGCTGGTTGCCTTAAGGAGCACCGGGTTGACGAAGAAGCTGCCATCCTCGATCGTCTTGCTGATGATCGTCAGTTTCTGAATCACTACTCGGCCGGCGCCAATCGTCAAGTGGCCGACTTCGGAATTACCCATCAATCCGGGCGGCAGGCCAACGTCTACCCCAGAAGCGGTCAGGCGGCTGTTGGGAAATTTCTCTAAAAGTCCTGAATAGATCGGCGTCTTCGCCGCTAAGATGGCGTTACCGCGTTTTTCTTCCGAGATACCCCAGCCATCGAGCACTACCAAAACAACTGGACCCAAGTTTCCTCCTGGACGACAAGGTTTCGCCTTTGCTGAATTTATCCTGCCTCTACCCAATGTTTTCTGAACATGTGGTATATGCAGTGCTTGCAAGAGGCTATCCTACTTTATGTTCGCCGAAAAGCAAAAATAAGGAGTAGACAATACTTAACGTGGATGGGCAAGGTGCGAGCAAACAAGGCGAAAAAGACTCGGCTCAAGTGAGTTCGGCTGACTGGATTGCGGAAGTTTCGCACGAGCTCAGGTTGCCAATTGCCAATATCAAATTGCTCATCGAGACGCTTTTAAATGGCGCTCTGGATGACAAAGCTATTGCTACCAGGATGCTGATGAGGGCCCAGTCAGAGGCCGAAAGATTGCAGAGTCTGGTTAGCGACCTGCTCTCAGTAGAACAGCTGGCGTCGGCTCGCTCTGAGGTGCAAGCAGAGTGGCTGCCGCTTAGGAAGCGGGCAGAATACGCGCTCGAGTCAACCTCCAAGCTGGCTAAGGAGTCGGCTGTCAAAGTTGAGCTGAAAATCCCTAACGATTTCAGAGTCTATGCCAATCCCACTCAGCTCGATCAGGTTCTCCTCAATCTTCTCGAGAACGCCATAAAATTCACGCCGGCCAAGGGCCAGGTGACGATTCGTGCCGGTGAGAAAGAAGGAGTGTTCTCGGTGGAAGACACCGGCGTAGGCATGCCCAGCCAGGAAATACCCAAGATATTTCAACGCTTCTATCGTATTGACCGCGCTAAAACCAGGGGAAGCACCGGGCTTGGTTTGTCGATTGTTAAACATATTCTTGACCTTCACGGTGCTAAAATCACGGTCAGCTCCCAAGAGGGCAAAGGATCGATCTTCCTTCTTGAGTTTCCCAGCCCCAAGTGGGCGCGTTCTTATGCCAGCGAGTAACGACGATGAGCGCACAGCCGAAAGTTATGTTGATTGATGATGATCCAACGATCATCGAAACACTCGAATACAACCTGAAAAGGCAGGGCTTTCCTGTGGTGGCGTTTGGAAAAGGGAGCGAGGCTCTAGCCAAGTTTGACGAGATCGACCCGGGCCTGGTGATTGTCGATTGGATGTTGCCTGATATAGTTGGTCCGGAAATTTGCAAGCTCATAAGAGCGCGACCTTCCGATGTGCCCATCCTCATGCTGACTGGACGAGCCGGCCCGGCTGAAGTGGCTCGCGGTTTGGCGAGCGGCGCCGACGATTATTTGGCAAAACCATTTAGTGTGATTGAAATTCTTGCTCGTGTGCAGGCTCTTTTAAGGCGGGCCGCCAAGGAGCTGGGCGGAAAATCAGGCGGAAGGATTGAGGTAGGTAGTCTGGTAATGGATGTAGAAGCTCGCCTTGTCTACTTAGGAAATGAGCAGATTGAACTATCGCCTAAAGAGTTTGCCTTGCTCAAAGTTCTCATGCAAAATGCCGGCAAAACACTCAGTACTGAGACTATACTCAATCGCGTCTGGGGTGCTGATTTTGGTGGTGATATCAAAACGGTGGCTGTGCACGTGCGCTGGCTCAGGCAAAAACTGGAAGAGGATCCGAAGCGTCCAATTTTGCTTGAAACCGTTCAGCGTTCAGGCTACCGCTTGAATGTACCAAAGCGGCAAGGCGAGCAGGCAGGTGAACCAGCGGGCCAATCGAGCCACAAGGAGTGATGGTGAAAACAGAGGCGATGACTTTTTTGAAGGAAGACGTACTGGCCCTGGGCCAGTTAGTCGATCGCAGCGTTGAGGAGGCGACCAGGCTTTTGCGCCGGGAAAGGTCGGCCAGTCTTGATCTTATTGAAGAACAAGAAGAGATGATCAATGCTGCCTGCCAGGCCGTTGAGGAGAAGTGTCTCGATCTGCTCTTGGAAAAACAATCTCTAGATGCGCGCGAGATTAGAATTTTACTGGGTAGCACTGTCATCGCAGCCAAGCTGGAGCGCATCGGCGACCACGCCAATCGAGTGGGCCGGATGGCCACCTGGGCTTGGGAAGATGATATAGACATACCTCTTGAATTACCGGAAATGGCTGCTGTTGTGCACCGCATGGTAGAGGATGTATTGCTCAGTTTCGTCAGCGACGATGCCGATAAAGCTCAGGAAATCGTGCAGCGTGACAGCCAGGTAAATTATTTGCATGATGTCTTATCTAAGAAAGTGCTTTCAGCCCTGGGCGAGCAAGATCAAGCTCAGGCCCAGATGGGCGCTCAGTTTCTCTTCTGCGCGCGCTTCCTTGAACGCATGGGAGATGCCTGTGTCTCAATTGCCAGAAGGGTTTATTTCATGGTCACGGGCAATCGCCTGAAGAAAGATGCTTCAGAAGCAAGCCAGAAAAAGAGTGGTTCGTAACTCAGGGAATAACTGTCAGATGCCCGTTATCATTCTTGCCGGGGACGAAGAATTTGAGTTAAGCAGGCGTGTATCGCAGTTGAAATCCACGCTGATATCTGAGTCGTGGCTTTCTATGAATTTCGTCCGCTTAACTAATCCCGGTCTCCCGACCATAATAGAGGCGGCGGCCAGCCTGCCTTT
The DNA here is from genome assembly GCA_003175915.1 of Candidatus Melainabacteria bacterium. Taxonomy (GTDB): domain Bacteria; phylum Cyanobacteriota; class Vampirovibrionia; order Obscuribacterales; family Obscuribacteraceae; genus PSRH01. The sequence goes on from PSRH01000123.1 coordinate 3,573, forward strand.
TGGCGAGGGAAACCGGTTGGTATTAATCGATCGATGCGATTTGTTCACTAAACGTCGCACCAAAGATGGTGCAATGCTAGCGAAAGCATCTGCAAAATCGTCTAAAGAAAGCGATGTATCGCCTGAAGCTTTTGCTTCGGCACTAGCCGGGGTCTATGAGAGAACATATCTGGTATTTGCCTGTCCTTACAATTTTGACTCGACATTGAGACTGTCTAAAGCCGCCGCGAAAAGCGCCGAACTAGAGCAATTTCAAAAAGAGAAGCACTTTCCGGGCTCCAAAAATCCTAAGCTTGAAACCTGGTGCCGCAAGGAGGCCAAACGCTTTGGTGCCACCCTGGACGATGACGCAATCGACTACTTGCTTGAGGGTGCCGAAGCCGATCTACGTCAAATATCATCTGAAATTCAAAAAGCCGCCGTCGCCATACTGCCCGAAACTCATATCAGCCTTAAAACAATCGTCGAGCTAAGCCCGCACCACTCACACGTATTTGCTTTGGCCGACTACTGGTTGAACAATCAGAAGGTCGAATCACTTCTCAGTCTAAGCGAGCTTCTCAAGCAGCAAAATGCCATGCCGGTAATTGCCGCACTCCAGACTATGCTTTCCAAATGGATAAAAATCAAAGTGCTTGCAGAGGATATGAACGAATCTTCGTCATTAGCCGTAGGTCGAAAGGAACTGCCCATCCCTGAGTTGGCTAAGCGGGTTGCTTTCGAATTAAAGCTTATGCCTTTCAGCGTAGAAAGAGATTTGAAGCGTCTCAATCGGCACAGCAGCGAAACACTGATCGGCAAACGCCTGGAGTTGGAGCGCTTGGAATTTCTGATCAAGAGTGGACAGGTTCCTGACAAACACGCTCTCGAACTCTTCGTTCTTCATTGAAAATCACCAGATCTCGATCTTTTCGGGGGCGTGCCAATCACCCTCTACTTGTTTTGCATAAGCGCGGAACCGGGCTGCTTCCTCGGATTGACCGGCTTTTTCAAGGAGTTCAGCACAGGTGTTCAAGCCAGGACCGACCAGACAGTGTTGGCCAGCCAGATCACGAACGGCTGATTCCGTTAGGCAGTTTCTCACTACGTCTTGAGCGTCGGCAAACCTGCCCTTTAATATATAGGCATGGGCAAGGGTTATTTGCGCCATCACTGCATTCGGGTCATTAGAAGTCTCGGTTCCCGCCATTTTGTAATACCGCCTGGCTTGATCAAAGTCTCGTTGTGTCGCTTTAAGAGAGGCCAGTTCATACAAGATAGTCGGCTCTACGGCAGTGGCGCCCTGGAGAGCCGCCGCGGTCTCTAGCGCTTTCCTATACATCTCTTGCGATTCATTGTATTTCGCTTGCTTCCGGTAGAGTGTGGCTAAGAGGCACATATCGGAAGCCGTTTCCTCATAATCTGCTTCGTCATAACCGACGTAATCGCCATGCTCGCCATGGATCGCGATAGCATCTTTCAATAAGCGTTCCGCCTGCCAATCATTTCCAAGCGCCATAGAATCCCGGGCCATGCCCCGCATAAGAGTGGCCGCGTAGGGGGAGCGGCCTGAACCCATCGCCTGACAGTCCCGAATTGCCTCGCGATATAGCAGGCGCGATTGTTCGAATTGACCTACCTTGGCATAGTAATCCCCAAGCGGGGCTTTATTCAGGCCGATGACCTTGTCGTCCAAGCCCGGACGGCCTCTTGCAATCCAAACCAGATCATCTACTTGGTCAAGGATTTCAGAAGAAGCAATTTTGGGAAGTCGAGGATTAAGCTTACAAATCGTCCAAACCATTAACAGAACGGCTCCTATCAAAAGCGAAGGAAGGAGCAGCCGCTTCGGCACTCTATCGATGGCGTACATGCTTTTCCGAATATACGTTGCCTATGTCAGGTAGTCAATGTCAGTCGTCCATTGCTTTATAATTACCCCTCTAAGTCATTAATCGGCACACCTGGGAGGTTCTCTTTGAAAATAGCTGTTTGTGTCAAAGCTGTACCGGACACGGCCACGAAAATAGCCATTGCTGCCGACAAAACCCATATCGAGAAGACCGGCGTACGTTTCATCGCCAGCCCCTATGATGAATTTGCCATCGAAGAAGCGCTTAAACTTAAGGAGAAACTTGGTGGCGAGACGGTAGCGTTTTCTCTTGGTGGAGACGAGGTCACAGACGTTCTAAGGGACGCGCTTGCGCGGGGAATGGACGAAGCTGTCCATCTTAAGGATGAACTCTTTGCCGACCTTGATCCACTCAGTACTGCCAAGATGCTTGCTTTAGCCATAGCTAACGGCGGCTTTGATCTGATTCTTTGCGGACAGCAAGGAGTGGGCGGTGATAACAACCAGGTGCCTTCGCTCTTGGCAGAGTTGCTCAATCTGCCGCAGGCTAACGTTGTGGTCAAACTGGAAATCGAGAACTCGAAATTTAAAGCGGAACGGGAAATCGAAGGTGCCCACGAAATCGTAGAAGGTAGTTTGCCAGTTGTAATCAGTGCCCAAAAGGGTTTGAATGAACCTCGATACCCTTCTATCAAAGGAGTGATGGCAGCGCGGAAAAAAGAGATTGCCGTGAAGGACGCGGCTGCACTCAACGCTAAGGAAAAGCTTGCCGCTACGAAAGTGAAACTGGTGGAACTCGTACCACCGCCGGCTCGCACTCAAGGGAAAAAAATCGAAGGAGACGCGGATGCCCAGGTGAAGGAATTGGTAAATCTTTTGAGATCGGAAGCAAGGGTCATTTAAGAGGAGCAAGAGCTAGGAATGCCAGACGGAATTTTGGTTTTTATTGAGCAGCGACAGGGGCGTCTTAAGAAATCCAGCCTGGAGGCCTTGTCGGAGGCGAAGCGCCGAATTTCTGAGATCGGCGGAGAAGTAGCGGCATTACTTGTGGGAGATAAAGTCGCTGGCCTGAGTGCCGAGGTGGCCAAATACGGTCCTAAGAAAATCTTGCTTGCCGAGAGTGCCGAGCTGGCGCAATATTCGACGGAAGCTTATGCCGGCGCTCTGGCAGATGCGATCAAGAAATTCTCGCCGAAATTCGTTTTTGCGGCTAACACGGCAATGGCTAAGGATCTGATCCCGCGTGTGGCAGCGCGTATGGACCTCCCCTGTGTCTCAGATGTTGTCGATCTCAGCACCGCAGACGGGAAATTAATTGCTACCAAGCCCGTGTTTTCCAGTAAGGCGCAGGCAAAATTTGAGTTTGTGGATGGCAGCGGGTTTTTAACTTTGAGACCGAATGTATTTGCGCGGTCTGAGAGTCAAAATGGTGCGAGTCCCCAAACTGAACCAGTGGCTTTGTCACCAGTTACGGTGCGAGCCCGCGTGGTTGAGACACATGCGGCTGAGGGCGGTAAGGTTGAACTGGGTGAGGCCTCCATAATCGTATCTGGTGGCAGAGGAATTAAGGGTCCGGAAAACTGGGGCGTGCTTCAGAATCTCTGCGATGTATTGGGTGCTGCACTGGGAGCTTCAAGGGCAGTTGTTGATGCTGGCTGGATAGACCACCAGCATCAGGTCGGTCAAACCGGACGAACCGTCAGTCCGCAGTTGTACATAGCCTGCGGCATATCCGGGGCGATTCAGCACTTAGCCGGTATGTCCACAGCCAAGGTAATCGTGGCGATCAACAAAGATCCGGAAGCCCCGATATTCAAGCTTGCAAACTATGGCGTGGTCGGCGACGTTTTGGAAATCGTACCGAAACTCACCGAAGAAATTCGCCGATTGAAAGAAAGTAGCTGAATAACACCAACACTTGAGAAAGTGTGGGCGCCATTACCTGGGGAAGCGGCGGGCAACTATGCTAATAGAATGTCAGTAAGAGAGGAAGTGAGATGCCTGTTCTCAAGTCAAACGGACAGCATGTTGTGCGACAAGTCCAACCTGGCCTATGGCAGATTGTCTTCCACTTTCCTGCTTCAACCAACTGTTGGTTGTGGAAAGAAAATGACGGTTTAACGCTTGTAGATGCAGGTTTCCCATGGAGTGCAAAGGCAATTCTTGCCGCCATTGAATGTGCAGGAGAGCCGCTTAAGCGCATCGTGATTACGCACGCACATCCTGATCACGCCGGTGCTGCAGCAGAGATCTCTGGCAAGACAGGGGCTGTTGTTATGGCACACTCAGAAGATATTCCCTACCTGCAGGGGTGCTCCATGGCGGAAGTGCCGGGGTTCTGGCCTTGCCGCGCGGTACTTCAGATGGGGCGGTATTTCGGCATCCTCAATGCGCCGTCAATTGCAAGGGTCCAACCGTTGGCTGACGGAGAGTTCGTTGGCACGCTTCAGGTACTGCATACGCCGGGGCATACGCCGGGCAGCATAAGTTTGTGGGCAGAGACGGAAAAGGCAGTGTTCTGCGGCGATAACATTTGTACGAGCTTCCGCTTTCTGCATGTGGGAATGCCCTGGTTTACGCTTGACTTGAGGGCTCAGAAAGCCAGCCTTGCCAGCTATGCAAATCTGCCAGTGCAACTGCTCTTGTCAGGACACGGAGCGGTGTATCGTGGCGATATTGCTTATCAAGTTCGTCGATTACTAGCTGCTTGATTCTCATCCAGCCCGAATCGCGCCACTAAGTTAATTAGAAGGTTCCGGCCGAATCTTTTCGATTTCCGGCTTGGTTGCGAGGAACAACAACGGCAGTCCTGACAGCAAGTAGAGAGCGAGAGCCAAAAGCGACAGGCTCTTCACTCCAGTGAGGATGCAGAGATTTTCCAGCAAGCCTCCAAAAGCCGCCCCAATAATGTTTGCAGCCAGAGACATGACGGGATTGCTGGATCGCTTAAACAGGGTGGAAAAAATAATGCCGCTGAAAAATACCGGCAGGCAACAAATGATGGCCGCTAAGAATGACAGCCAGAGGGGATGTTGTTCAGAGTATGCCGGAATCCGGAAAAAGTAATCGAGAAGAAGGGAGAGGGTCAAGCAAAAATACCAGGGAGCAAGTCTCTTCAATTGGAAACGATCGGAAAGCAAGTTGGCTAAGAACGCCAAAAGCAGGATGACTCCGATCACCACTGAATTCACCAGCCACGTGGAGCCGTATAAAAGCGAGAGAGCGATTATCGATTTGGTCTCCATAAGCATGAAGGCTAAGCCCAGGAAGAACATCGGCATCACTTCCAGGGGATATAGCTTTCCCGACAAACCTTTTCTCAGCAATTGCAGTGGTAAAACCATTGCGGACAACAAGGTGAGTACGTATATGTAGATAGCGCCGACGTTGAAATCGATATAGAGGAAAGGCCAATCGTCTTCGGCAGTGCGGGTATCGAAATACTCGCCTTTCCCTGGATAGGGGCGAAGTCCTGCCTGAGCGACTGTTTCAGGAGGCAGGTTTTTAAGTCCGGGACCGAAAAAGAAGAAACAGGAGTCCCAGGCGCCAGTATGTTCCTGAATGAAGGCCAGAGGTGGTTTGCCCCACACTTCAGTAATAGTTTTATAGAGACGGCGGGTTACGGGCGAGTCACCGCCGGTAGCAAAGCTTAGAGAAATAATGCCTTCCGGACTTAAACGATCGAGGGCAGATTTGATTGATTCCTTTGTGTATACATAGTTGTCGGTGCGCAAGAACGAAGTGATTCTAAGGGCCTGTCCAGGATCTAAATAAGCAAATTGAATCAGGTCGTATTTGTCCTTGTCGTAGCGCAGAAAAGTGCGGGCATCTTCGACGAAAACATTTACCTTTTCGTTGAGGTACGGCCGTTCGGGGTGTCGTAGCCTGCCGCAACTGGCGATGAATGGGTCGATCTCGACTGTATCTACGTGTTTGGCATCGTGGATGAGTGCGGCCTGTACATCATCGCCTGAGCCACCACCCAGGATAAGTACTTTGTCCCACTTGCTTGCCACCAAAAACGGGACTTCCAGCCAGGTCCGGAAGGAGCGCGCCTTCTTGCCACAGGGTTTGTAGAGGGTTTCAATTTCGGACAGGGACTTAACGGGGAGGATCCTGACGCCCTCATGATAGTAGTCACCGTTGGAAAGCAATGAGTAATTACCCGTGCCCAGTGGAGTGGTGTCGAACTCGTGAAGGGGGACGATGCGAATGTTGCCATATGGGGACCAGGTCGAATCCCGGTAAACAAAGGCAATTAGGGCAATGAGCGCTGCTCCCAGGTAAAGGACTAGCTTCTTATTGGAAAGAAAAAAGCCAAGCAGCGTAGTGACCAGTAGCCAGACAGCCGGCGGTAGCCAGAGCCAGGACCCAACTCCGAAAGCAATGACGCCAGCTAGACTACCGAGCAAATTAAACGAGTAAGCCTTGAGTGCCGGCAGCGTGGCAAATTCTCGCCCTAGAACTCGTCCCAAGCTTATAAAAATAACGTTCAAATTGAAGATGAGAAATCCGAGGAGGAGCACGCAAATGAATAGATGATCGATTAAAGTGAGGTGTCTGATTTGTAGCGGCGTGGCAAAAGCCAGGGTCAGGACTATCCCGACCACAGCGATGATCATCGTCCCTGGTGGCACAAACGGCCTTTCAGAAGTAGCAAGGCCAATGGAAACGCCGATGAATGTTGTCATCAGGATGAGATTGGGAAAGATCCTCAAAAGCGGGATTTCGGAGCCCATCCAGCGAATTGACATTACTTCGGCGAACAAAATAAGTAAGCTGATTGCAAACAACCGGAAAGCATGGTTTTGCCTTAAGGTACCTAGTTGGATTGCCAAGCTAATTCCTTTCCTTGTTTTTTGCTAGCGTTCGTTGCGCTTACCGACTGGTTCCTCAGATTCATCGCTTTTGCGAGCGTAATTCTTTTCGACATAATTATCAATCAGACTAATGAATTCTTGAAAGAGAGTCGGACCGGAAAGAGTTTTTACGTGTTGACCATCGACATAGACAGGCGCTCTCGGTTCCTCACCAGTCCCAGGTAAAGATATCCCGATATTTGCCTGCTTGGATTCGCCTGGTCCATTGACAATGCAGCCCATGACGGCGACTTTCAAATTCTCAACGCCGATGAAATTTTTCTGCCACTCCTGTCTCTGGATCTGCACATGTTCCTCGATTCTCTCGGCTAGCTGTTGAAAGAATGTACTGGTTGTGCGGCCGCAACCAGGACAGGCAGTGACCTGGGGCAGGAATGAGCGAAGACCAAGGGACTGGAGGATCTGCTGGCAGACCAGCACCTCTTGCCGGCGATCGCCACCTGATTGAGGAGTGAGACTGACTCTGATTGTGTCGCCAATTCCTGAAAGTAAAAGGACAGAGAGTGCAGCGGTGGAGGCAACAATTCCCTTAGTAGACATGCCCGCTTCCGTTAGTCCCAAATGTAAGGGATATTGGCAACGCTGGGCCAGGCGATTGTATACATCGATTAAATCGGGAACTTCAGAGACTTTGGCACTTAAGACAATGCGATCGGAAGGAAGCCCGTACGACTCAGCCAGGGCTGCCGATTGAAGAGCACTTTCTACTATGGCCTCAAGCAAGACAGCATGCGCGTCCGATGGATTCTTCTTCTTTGCATTTTCATCCATCATTCGGGAAAGCAGCTGCTGATCCAATGAACCCCAATTAACCCCGATGCGCACCGGCTTTACCCATTTAAGGGCAACTTCGACCATGCGTCTGAAATTCTCGTCGTGTTTGCTGCCTTGACCGACATTGCCTGGATTGATTCTGTATTTGGCGAGAAACTCCGCACAGGCCGGGTATTCCGTCAAAAGAATATGGCCGTTGTAGTGAAAATCGCCAACCAGTGGAACGTCGATCGCGCGCTTGCTCAGTTCCTCTACGATCTTCGGCACGGCGCGAGCCGCTTCTTTGGTATTAACGGTAATTCTGACAATCTCGGAGCCGGCTAGGGCGAGTTCTTCTATTTGCCGAGCTGTCAACAGAACATCTTCAGTGGCAGTGTTGGTCATCGATTGGACGAGAATTGCTGAACTCCCGCCGACGGCCTGATGGCCGATTTTAACTGTTATGGACTTTCGCCTTGACACTGTTGGCATAATCTGACGTCTATATTAAACGCTCGGAGAATATTGTCGCTATCATCTATCATGTTTCAATACTGCTTT
>PSRH01000033.1 GCA_003175915.1 Candidatus Melainabacteria bacterium
AGACTGTTCGAACCGCTGGCGGAACGGTTGGACGATTACTTTAGTCATAACACCCGGCCTAAGAAGCCGCTCCTGATTGTCGTACTGACGGACGGAGTGCCGGTGCCCAGATTTGAGCCCCAACTGGTAGCAAGAGAATTAGTTGAAGCAAGTCAACACATGACGGCACCCGGGCAGGCTACGGTAATTTTCGGCCAGATTGGTGGTGATGATCGAGCCGGAGAAGAATTTCTCTCAGATCTTGAAAGGAATCTCACTACATACGGTGCTCGATACCCCATAGTACATACGATATCTTTTGATACGCTGGAAGGACGAGGCCTTGGACCGGCGTTAGTGGCCGCGATCCAAAAGTACGCGCCGAGGTTGCCCAAAGTAGCGCAGGCAGCGCAACCTGTGGTAGGGAATAGAATTCAACGATATATACCGAGCCCGCAGGTTCAGCAATTTTTGGGTAACCAACTGAAGCGCCTGCCGCCTCCAATTGATGCGGATGTTGATGTTTCTAGTTTTAACGATCCGATTGCTCCAGGTGATGGCTCCCCTTTCCGAAGGGTAGATCAATTTGTCGATAACCCTCAAATCGATCCGAATGGAGCCAGACATTTTGCCAATGGGAAACACTTTGACTTAAGCAGTATGCCCGTTGGTTCTGCAATCGATACGGTGAGAGCATCTAGCATAAATGACATGTCCCCAGGTGGAAGGCGCCGATTTAATAGAGGATTTCCCAATTCCTTCGGGCCTCCAATGGCTGGCCGTTTCCCAGGAAGACGCGGGCGTGGAAATGCTCCTTCTTGGTTCGACCCTGTCGAAGATCGATGAGCCGGAACGATCAGCAAGATAAGAGCAAAAAATATGGGACCTATGAGAGCGGGGCATAGGTCCCTTCTCCAACGACTAGATGGGTCGTTGAAACTTATATATGATCATTTTTCAGCCGATGAATCCGACCTCAGTTTGTCAATTGTTGCCTTCGAAACACTTTTGTCGCCAGTGGCAGCACGGGCGGTGCCCATTTTCCTGCTTGGATCTAGAATTGACTCGCAGCTCGCAACCGCACCGGTCAAAACCAATGCTCTCGGGTTCAGATCTTGATTGGAACGCTCTAGAAAGTCGGTAGGAAGCGTCACAATTATGGTAAGGAGCAGTTTTCTCTCTCTGCTTTCGCGAAGGATTCGGCTCGCCAGTCCGTTCGGTTTGTGCCTTATTATGGTTGTCATACGGGAATCTCCCAAAATACTTCTGAAGTCTCGTCAAGCCGCCCACTTCCCAGCCCCCATCCAAAATTGGCGGTATGCCATATCAGCTGAGCGTCCCCGACATATATTTAGAGCGTATACGGCAAATATCAGAAAAACATCAGTGCCCTGGCAATCCAATTGTTATCATTGTTCGAGCGCAGTTTGACGGGGTATCGGTGATGGTAATGGTCGAGAGAGCTTAATGCCTAAGATACTTATTGTCGAAGATGACATTAAATTGGCGTCGAGGCTAACGGACTGGTTGAAGCATGAAAGGCATACAGTTGAGTTAGCGAAAGATGGTCAGGAGGCGGCGGGTTACCTGGCAATGGACAAATTTGATGTGATCATTCTGGACATTGTCTTGCCGGGAGTATCCGGGATTGACGTCTGCAGGCAATTTCGCTCCCGTGGCGGTACGACACCCATTCTCATGCTTACGGGCAAGACCGAAATTCAAGACAAGACTCTTGGACTGGATTCTGGTGCAGACGATTATCTGACTAAGCCGTTTGATGCCCAAGAACTATCCGCCCGGATCAGGGCGCTGTTGCGCAGGTCAACTCACCTCACCGAGAATGTACTCGTAGTAGGCAGGCTTTCCCTCGATATTGCTTCCCACCGCTTGTTGGTAGATAACAAAGAGGTACCGCTCCTGCCGAAGGAGTATTCCATCCTTGAGTTTTTAATGCGTCGTCCAAATCACGTGTTTTCGCCGGATGACCTGCTCAGGCGCGTTTGGGAATCTGATTCAGAAGCGACCATTACTTCACTTCGACAGTATATCTACCAGCTCCGCAAGAAGCTCAGTGCTTTTGGGATCGAGTCGATAGCAACTGTTCATGGCGTCGGCTACAGGCTAGAGGCATAGGGCTAAGGTTCGTTTAGCGGCACTGTGAACCAGAAAGTACTGCCCTTTCCGATGGTACTATCCACACCGATCTCCCCTCCATGCTGCTGCACAATTTCTTTACAGATTGCCAGCCCCAGGCCGGTCCCCGGCTTGTTATTGCCACCATAGCTCTCTAATTGTTCATATGGTTCAAAGATCACGCTGCGAGCATCATCCGGAATACCAGGTCCCTGATCGGCAACACTGACTTTCAAAAATTTCCCCAGTTCCTGGCAGTTCAAATCTATCGACCCATTCTCCGGTGAATATTTTATGGCATTAGACAATACGTTCACTAACACCCTGATCATTCGTTCCTCGTCAGCGTAAACCATTGCGTCGGAAGGTCTGGCTTCAATGCTGACGTGATGTTGTTCGGCCAAGCTACCGACAGACAGCAAGGATCTATTGATGACGGCGGAAAAGGGAATGTAATCCCTATTCAACACGACTTTACCAGCATCCAGTTTCTCAACTTCCAGTAACTCATTGATCAAATTGATCAATCGCCTCACATCGCTTTCGAGTACACCAATCGCCTCCTTAGCCTGCTTTGATAATTCACCGTAGGAGCCCTCCAACAATAAAGTCAATGAAAATTGCATGCCCGTGAGAGGTGTACGTAGATCGTGGGAAATAGTCGCAACGAATTGCCTTTTAATCCGCTCTGCTGCAGCTAGGCGGTTGGCCATGTCGTGGAAGGTCCGATCAAGTTGTGCAATTTCGTCTTCGCCCACAAGCGGCAGTCTCAATGGTTGTTTTTCACCCAATCTCAGGGTGTTATCCATGAGGACCTTCAGGCGACTCATTGTGTCACGATTGAAATAGAGTGCCAGGACTAGAACAGTTACTAGATTAGCGACAACGCCGGCAAATAACCATCGGTCGACAAAGCGTTGAGTTTCCAACTCTGCTCGCGGACTCTTGAGTTGTTCTCGCTTTTCCGCTTCTACCAGAGCCTGCAGCTCCTCAATCAACTCTTTAGAGACAGTTTTAACGCGCTCGCGCCATATTGGACCTCGAAAAAACTGGACTGATGCGCCTGCATCGATTCCTGCTTTTCCTTCGCGCAGCATTTGTATTCCTTTTGCGGCGGCGTTTTCTGCCCTATCGATTACTCCTTTTTCTTGCGGCCTATCTGAGGCAAATTGTCTCAGCGCTTTGAACTCTACTGGAATCTGGTCGAGAGTGGTATCAATCCTTTTACCGACCTCGGGACTCTTGGTTATTCCATAGACTCCGACTGCTGAAAAGGCCTCATAAAAAAGCCGGATCAGGACAGTACCACCGGTAATGATAGCCTTAGTATTTTCTGAGCGTACTCTCTGATAATCAGCTTGTTTTAAAAGAACAAACAATATGGCCACAAAGATTATTTGAAAAACAGCAGGTACGGAGAGCAGGACCCACGCCTTTTGGGACAATTTCAAATGCACTGCCATTTGGAAATTTCCTCACCTCCACTGCTTAGGGTAACTCTTCAGAGGGTTGTCCGATTTTATCGTTGCTTCGATTTGACGGGCTTCTTTTAACTTTCCTAGTTTCTTTAAAGCCAGTGCGTATTTGAGCGCTGGCTCAGTATACACAGCATCACCCGGCCTGTTGCGAATCAACACAATTCTGAGGGCCTCCTTATAACCAGTCTCTGCTTCTTTATAGTGCTGCTGCAACCAACAACAGTCACCAAGCAGCATATAAGAAAGGCCGGTGAATGCATGATCTTCGCCGAAAGCTTTTTTGTCGATTGGAATCATGTCTCTGGTCAATTTTTCCGCCTCCGCGTAATGGCCTCTTCTTATGGCAATATATGTCAAACTGCTAAGAGTCAAAGCATAGCGCTGCTGCAGACCGGCTTGCGAAGCTAACTTGAGTGCTGCCTGGAATTGCTCTTCAGCAGCGTCGATTTTGTCTTTCATGAACAAGTCATTAGCATTGTGCATAATTTTCCACCATTGCCTGTCGGCCAAGTCTATTTGGGCAATTTCCTTGGCGTTGCGAGATGAGGATATGTCTACAGCAGGGCTACCAGGGTGGACAGAATTAAGGAACGCTTGATATTCGCGCGCCATCTCTTGTTGAGTTAGTGCCGTTACGAATGCTCCATTCATCCCGTCAATTGCTTTTTTGTAGACCGACTCTCCCTGGACGAAGTCCCCGAGCGCAAACAGCGTTTGAGCGTATCTACGTAAAGCCTCAACGTAGACAGCTTGAAAATCAGGTGGTCGTGTCGGTTGCGATTCACACAATTGCACGGCTTTACTGAGAAGGGCTCTAGCTTGATCGAACTTGCCGTCGCTGTAGTATACGCTGCCCGCACCGGTCATGAGTTCGGCAATTAGTAATTGTCTGTCCGAATTATCTACCCCTTGGTGGCTCAGTTGACAGTTTTGCAGCGCATCCGCGTATATCGTTGATGCTTCTGCTGTCCGGCCTTGCTCCATATACAGGTGCGCTAAGCTACCCTGAGCTTTAGCTACCTCCATGAGATTTTGTGCTTTTTTGGCATCAGCAAGCGCTTCTTGGTACATTCCTTCGGCTGTCTTGTAGTCGAGCGCCGTCTTTGATTGATCGCCAGCAACCAGATATTTCAGGAATAACTGGTGCTCATAGTCACGCTCAGGTGGCATGACGGTGCCGCAGGCTCCCATGCACAAGATAATGACTAGGACAGCAAGAAAATCATAGCGCCGCATTAGCGTCTGGACCAATCGCCCTACCACAGACCCACGCATCGTCATTCCACCCGCAAGCTGTTTTAGGAGTCTCCATACCAGCGATCCTAATAGTCATTTTCCCACTTCGAGTGTTTTGGGCTTGCCATCTTAGCGGCTTTTTCAAAATGCTCATTGGCCTTGACTGATAATCCTAGTTTTTGCTCAGCGGTGGCGATACTTCTATATACATCAGCATCGTAATTCTGATTTGGAAGTCCCATATTGAAACGCTTCACTATCGTTTCGTAATCTTGATTGGCAAGTGCAGACTCTCCGAGTTTCTCGTAGAGCTCTGCTCGTTGAACGAAATAGGTAAGGTTATTCTGATCCCAGACAATTGCGGAATCGATATCCGCGAGGGCCTGCTTGAGCTCTCCCCGTTGCGAGTAAAGTTCAGAGCGTTGCTGATAAGCCGCTGCGTAGCCATGATGATCCGCTATTAACCTCTTATATATTGCGAGCGCTTCGTCGTCCCGTTTCATTTGTCGTAGATACGATGCAAGCGTCATATCGACTCCGCGTCTTTGATATGGCGTCAGTGTTCTTGCCTGCTGTAGATCGCTAATAGCGCTTGCAAGGTTGCCGGAACCTGCATAAAGCTCCGCACGTCGTGTAAGCGCCTGGCTCTCCATGTCTTTGTCGGGTTTCAGAGCGATAACTTTGCTAAAATCACTGATTGCACTCGATTCCCCAGCGGCCTGTTTCCTGACCCCTCGATCAAAGTATGGTTTATCAAATTCGGGATTGATGGCAATTGCCAACTCCAGGCCGAGATTAGGCTCGTAGTGGACCGCTGAGTTATTAGGCAACGAGCTGCTCGCCGCGTAAGGAATCCAGGCAAGTTTTTTATATCCAAGCATTGCCAATATTGCCAGGCAGCCTATATAGAGAAATGCAACGAGTCGTTGTTTCGCACGGGCTAGCTTCAATGCATGGGCTGCCCGTACAATTGCCCAACCAACGGTGGCTAAAAATGCGAGGAAAATAGAGACGTTTGATAGTACGAGAATGACTATCGAACTAACCTGGCCGACGCCTTGGGTAAACAGCGTAGAAAGCTCGCCTTTAATTTGGGCAAAGGCAAGGATCGCGCATATGGCACTGTAGGCAAAGAACCATGCTGCTGCCGGGACAACACAGAGCGTCAGCAAAATAAGTGCTGCTGTCAACCACTTTTCGTGCAGTTCCGCTTCACCGGAGCGAACCTTGCTAACTTTCTTCCAGCAAGCCTGGCCCAGCACCGTACACCAGAGCAACGCGCAAATGAAGCTGAGGATGTAGGCTAGCACTGCAAAACAAATTGCAATTTCCTTGCCGGTATTGAACCCGGTAAGTGCTGCTATTTCCATGCTTACCCAAGCCCCTCCAGCTAAGAGTATGGTCGAGATTACGGGCCAGGCGAGAGGAACTGGTTTCAGTGTGCGCTTTTTGGCTTGCTTTGGCAATTTGCCGGCTGCCACCAATTGTAGGTCGGCTTTAACCTCATCCATCGATTGGTATCTTTGAGCAGAATTTTTCTCAAGGCAACGCATAATAATTGCTTGCAGCCGCCCAGTTATTTGATCCTTGGGAATCAATTTGTTCAGTGGCAGCGGTTCGTCGTTGAGGTGCTGGATAACGGTCTGAATTGGATTCTTTCCTGCAAACGGCGGCTGACCGCTAAGCATTTCGTACATCATGCAACCAAGTGAATAAATATCCGAGCGCGCATCAACCGCAAAACCAAGACATTGCTCTGGACTCATGTAGGATGGGCTGCCAAATAGATCACCGGTTTCAGTCAGATTCTGGGTCTCACGATTACTGGTTGCCTTTAATTTCGCGATGCCAAAATCCAAGACTTTAACCGTCTGCGAAGCTCCATTCTCACCCGTCAGCATAATGTTGCTCGGTTTGAGATCGCGATGGATTAGTCCTTTCATGTGAGCATGGGCGAGAGCATCGCAGATTTGAATCGAGAAATCTAGCACTCGGGAGGCATCCAACCGCGTCTCACGCTTAAGAAGTTGCGATAAACTTTCACCCTCCAGAAGGTCCATAACAATGAAGTGAGCACCGGAAGCGGTGCTACCGCGCCCGTAGGTGGCCAGCATGTTAGGATGAGTGAGCTCGCTGGCGGCATCAGCTTCTTGCTTGAACCGTTCAATTGCCGTGGGATTCGTGGCAAAGTCGTCGCGCAACACTTTTACGGCGAACTCTTTTTCCAGCACCTTATCTCTAACGCGGTAGACAGTACCCATACCTCCTTGACCGATGGTTTCAAGAATTTCGTAACGATCACCTAGATCGATGTCGATATCCGAAGCCTGGTCGCCGGGATCGGTGTTGGAGTTCTTATCCGTGCCCGGTTTGGGTGACTCGGGGATTGTCAGTGCGTGTGATTTGGCAACTTCAGGTTTGCATTCACAAGTAGCGAG
>PSRH01000159.1 GCA_003175915.1 Candidatus Melainabacteria bacterium
GTAACATCCATCTAGAAAGCGCGAATCGAGATTTTTCGCAGCAGCACGTATGGCATTTATTTCTGCGTGGGCAGTGGGATCGGGCTCTTGATTCAAGGTAGGACTACCTGTGCTTATTACTACTCCCTCTTTAACTACTGCAGCGGACACAGCATGGCCACCCTGACTATGGCTTTTCTGGGCGAGCTTGATTAGCCACTTCATAATCTGAACATCTGGTTGCATACGCCGTCTTTCCATTCGATTCAATTGCCAAGAATCATAAAGGAACAAATGCAGCTGTGGCAGTGAGCTTCAGCTTGGGTAGCTAACTTTAATCAGTCGGTCCATTGGCAACCTGCATCATTCTGGTATGATCCCCCAGCGTTCCTTTTGATGGACAAGTTGCTGGGCATTTGTCCGTCGATGTTTTTTGTTGACAACAGCACATTGGTGCTACGGAGTTGAGTTTGGATGGTTTTCAATAGAAAGCGACCAGGGCACAAAGTATGTTCCATGCTGGTGGTGGCCTTATTTGGCACGCTGCCATTTTTTCCGAGCGAACCGATCTGGGCTGATCAGGTCCAAGCTCAGTCGCCTGTTAGTACGACCAATCTCAATGATCCAGCCCCCAAGTTATTGCTTAAGCCCGGCCAACCCGTGGCTGTCAACATGCAGACTGAAGACATCGCTGTTACTGAAGATGTGGACTTCGCCAAGGAACAAGTGGCTGCTTATCCGGAAAGTCCGGAGGCCAGTTTCATTTTAGCTGTGGCTCTGACAAGAACGAGCCGGGTCGAAGAAGCATTGAAAGAAGTGAGGAGGGCGCGCAAGTTGGCCGACAAGCAAGGCGGCCCCGCTTACTTCGACAACATGATTAGCCAATATGAAGAGATGCTCAAGTCTTATCCCGAAGACAACCGGGTTCGCTATGGTCTGGCCTGGGCGTATTACATGAAGGCATACATTCTAGCTCGGTATGGAAAGAAATTTGAGAAAAAGGCTGAACCCAACCTGGCGGCTAATCCTATTGGCAATGGTGTGTCGGCGGCAGTGCCAAGCAGTGCCGCGCCAAATGTTCCCTGGCAAAAGAACTGGGTGCCGTCGTTGTTGTCCGATGCCATATTAGGTAAGCCTAACAACGATGGTACCTCGCCTGCCTTCAAAAATCTCCCTCACATTCCGGGCGCGCTCGATCAGGCAGCACCAGATGCGGTACCGCAGATTCGAGCTTATTATGAACAGGCTCTGAAAAACTTGGACGAGCTGCTTGCCCGCAAACCCGACGATATCTGGGCTAAGCTTTATCGGGCATTTCTCTATGCTGAATATACCGGTGACTTGCCACGGTCAATGACGATCTGGAAGCAGTGTCAGGCCCAGGCCCCTAATAATCCTGCTCCTTATTTCTTTCTCGGCGAAGGCTACCTGAGAGAAGGGAATCTCAAAGAATGCCTGCAAAATGTTTCCAAAGCAATTGCCCTAAGATCTTTAGGCAACTAAATTGAGGGTTTAAAGTTCAAATGCTGTCGATGATTTTCAACCACCCATATTTCAGGTTTTTCCTGGCCCTCGCCATTCCGGCAGGAATCTTGGGGTTGTGGTTCTACGCCAAATACACAGCGGAGCAAGAAGTCGGTATTACGGCCAAGCAGATTAAGAAAAATCCGATCAACGATAAGATTCTGGTCGACGATTACCAGCTCAAGGAAATAGATGATCTGAACCACCTGCGGTGGCGACTGGTAGCTGCGCAAGGGGTAACCGATCCGGCTACGCGAGATGTGGCGCTGAAGACCGTCAATGTTGACTATTTCGACAAGGGCAAAATAAAAATCCACTTATCTGCTCCAGTCGGAGTGGCAAACGAAGGCACCAAGGCTGTTGAACTTGATGCGGAAAAGGACCAGCGTGTTCAGGCCATAGGTGAAGAAGGAAAAGCAAAATTGGAAGCGACAAAAGTGGAATTAATCAAAAAAAATCAGTTCCTGGCAACCGGTGGTGTTAACATCTTGTGGCCGGGGGTAGCCAAGGTGCGCGGAGACAAAGCCGAAGGCTCTCTTGCCAGCACTGATTTGAAGAAGCTCAAAATTATGGGCAATACACACGCCTTGATCGGCCTCGGAAAAGAAGGTGGGTAAGTCATGGGAATTTTGACCAGCAAATCACTTAAAAAGTCAGGGCTCTTGTTGGCCTGCCTCAGCCTGTTCTTCTTTCACGCCGTGATTTTTGTCTCGGACACCCGTGCTCAAGCACCACCGCCGGCCACGCCGCAGGCCACTGGGCCAATCGATATTCAAGCCAGCGAACAAGACTTCGCCGACGACCTGGTCATTGCCAAAGGCAATGTCAGAGTCAAGTACAAAGACAGCCTGATTCTCGCCCCTATGGCAACGCTTTATCGTGATCAAGCTGGACAACCACAGAAAGCTATCTTCACCGGTCATCCCACCCTCACGAATGCCGACAGCAAAATGAATGCCGATACCCTTATTTTCGAGATAGCTAACTCGAAAATCATCGCCCAGGGCCATGCGCATTCAGAAGTGATCTCCAAGGGGGATACCGATACGGAAATCACACCTAAAACTTCGTCGAAGAGCAAAAACGCCAAGCAGCCGTTTAAGTGGCCGCAAGCGGGTGATGAAAATGACGGTGCTACCGCCAGCAATGACAAGCAGAGCGATAATTCTGCTTCCACAACAGTCGCCAGTTCTGGTACTGATACCGCCACCGGTGAGGCGACCTCATCGCACGGAGGGAAGAAGGCAGACAAGGCAGACAAGAATGGCCCGCCCGAAAAGATCGTTACTGACTCGGAAGTCCAGGAATACGACAAGGTGTCAGGACATTTCGATGCGGTCGGGCATGTCCACTGCACTCATTCAGACATGAGTGTCTTCTCGGAAAAATTGCAGCTTGTTTACGGCACCGACAATAAACCGGAAACCGCTCTTTTCTCTGGTCACGTCAGTGCTTTTCAGGGCAAGAACAATACTCAGGCGGATATGGTGACTTATTACCTGTCGACTAAGCGCTTGCAAGCAACTGGAAACGTCCATTCCAAGGTCATTCAAGAGAAACCGCCCGAATCGAAGGATGGCAAAAAGAGCGATAGTAATAAAAAAGTGGTTGGCATGGCTCCCGGACCAGGGGCTGCCAACGCCACCACACCAGCGGCCGGCGCCGGCCAAACAGCCAAGAAAATGGCTGACGACGACACGGTCTTGATCGTTTCGGAGGCGCAAGATTACAGCAAGGAAACAGGACTGATGACTGCCGATGGTAATGTCAAAGTCTACTATCAGGACACGGTCGGTATGGGTCCTCGAGCCGTGATGATCCGCACGCCGGAAGGCCAGGCACAGAAAGTAATTTTCTCAGGCCGTTCGCAAATAACCCAACCAGGTAAGCGATGGATCGCCGACAAGATTACCTTTACCTGTGCGAACAAGAAAGTATTGGCCGAAGGAAACACGCGGGCATTCATTCTCCAGCAAAATCAGAATGACAGTAAGCACACATCAACTGGTCTTGCCAGCAAACCAAACAGTTCTACTGCACTAAGCACCAGCAAAATCGAGGCGACCAGATGAGCCAAAATCCCGCAGTACGAACCGTTCCGGCAAGGAGCGCAGTCACCGACTCGTTCAGGCGCGACCAGACACTTTTTGTCGAGAAGCTACAAAAGAGCTACGGTGGACGAAAAGTGGTGGACGGTGTGAGCTTCACTGTGGAACGTGGTGAAGTAGTCGGACTTTTGGGCAGGAACGGAGCAGGCAAAACGACTTCGTTTGATATGGTGTTGGGTTTGGTCACGCCTGAAAAAGGCAGAATTACTTTGGGTGATGCCGACTTGACGAAACTGCCGATCCACTTGCGCAGCCGTCTTGGGATCAGTTACCTGCCCCAGGAACCGTCGACGTTTAGAAAGCTCACCGTGGGCGACAATTTGCGTTTGATTTTGGAGATGCGCAATCCCTCCAAAAAGGAACAAGACTCAAAAATCAAGTACCTCCTTGAGCAGTTTGGCCTTGAGTATCTTGAAAAAACCATGGCCGTTCAACTGTCTGGTGGTGAGCGGCGCCGACTGGAATTGGCTCGTTGCCTGGCCACCGAGCCGCACTTTATTCTTTTGGACGAGCCATTTACTGGTATCGATCCGATCTCGATTAACGACATTCAAGGGCTTATCCGTAGATTGAGGGATGAATGGAAGCTTGGCGTTTTGCTTACCGACCATAACCCGAGAGCTACTCTGAAAATCACGGACAGAGCCTATTTGATTGACCAGGGCAAGATTCTTGTAGCCGGCACTTCTAGAGAAGTTGCTGACAGCACAATTGCCCGCAAACAATACCTTGGCGAGGACTTCTCTTTATGATTGGCGTCAAACTTCTCGATCGATATATTGCCAATGAATTCTGGCAGCCGCTCCTATTCGGTGTCGGCATCGTTACGGGCGTTTGGTTCGGCGCCGATCAGCTAAAAACCATCTTCAATCTGGTCATGCGCGCCGGCGTTCCCTGGAACATGGCTTTCGCCATTCTCGGACTGCATCTACCCGAAATTATCGTTTTGACCATTCCCATCGGCGTGCTACTTGGTACCCTTCTGGTTTTCAATCGCCTGAGCGGAGACTCAGAAATGATCGCCCTTAGAACCAGCGGCATCAGCTTCTACCGGATCATGGTGGCGCCCTTGATGTTCGGTATCATCACGAGTTTGGTCAGTTTTGCTATTAACGAGGCAATTGTGCCTGTGGCGAACCGCACTTCCAAGAAGTTGGAATTCCTGGCCTTGTACAAAAGCGAACTGCCAGCTGGACAGGCAAACTTCACTTATATGGAACGCGGCAAAGATCTCAAACTTGACCGGGTTTTCTACATTGGCTATTACAATGGAAAAGTGATCCAGAATGTGATCATCCTTGATTTCACGCGGGACAAACTCGTGCAAATCATCTGCGCGGCCGAAGGAGTCTGGGAGCGGGGTGAGTGGGTTTTGAGCAAGGGCAGAACTTATGCGCTTTCAGGCGATAGCGACATCACTCGCATCCTTCAATTTAAGACGCTCGTCATTCCGGGAATCAAGAACGCTCAGGCGGCACTGGAGAATAGCGAAGTTACTCCCAAAGAAATGAATATGTTCGAATTGGGCAAATACGTCAGTATTCTCAAGCAATCCAATGCCGTCACTAACGACCTTATGGTCAGGCTTTATCAGAAAATCACCCAGCCCCTAGCCTGCTTGATTGTCGCCCTGGCTGGCGCCCCTCTGGGACTCCTGGCTCGCCGTTCGAAAAGCAATATTGGTCTTATATACAGCGCCATTGTCGTTTTCTTGTATTACGTTTTGCAGTCAAGCTCCGGCGCTCTTGGTGAAGCCGGCAGAATCGACCCGGTGCTCGCCGCCTGGCTTCCTAACATCGTGATTGGGGCTTTGGGATTGATCATTCTTTACTTCAAAGCCAAGTAAACCAAAAATACAATTTCGATCTCTTTGCAATTGGGGCATTCCGTATTGACTGGAGCTTTTCCCTCAATTAATCTTGGGCTCTAATCCGATTAGCAAATTCTCAACGACAGTAATCTCGATTTGCCTCAAATAAATCAAGCTGCCAAGAAACCACCCGCCCAAAAGCGTTTTAAAAAGCGCCTATGGTTGGGTGCTATTGCTGCCATAATTCTTGTCACCCTGCCAGTCTTGCCGCTCAATCCATTTGCCGGATTGAATCCGAACCATATTGACCTCGATAGCATCAAAGGCATGATCGAAACGGCTTTCAACAAGCCAAGCGGCCACCTAGCCGGAGTTCGCCAAGTAAAGACAAACAACAGCTATTCACCGGCACCAAGTGTTACGGCTGAAGATATTCGCGCCTTGAGCCAGGCGGTTGACGAGCTTAATCGCCAGTCCAATCGTTTCCCTGACGATCCCTCTTTGCATAATCGCATCGGCATAATTTACGCTGAGCTGGGCGAATTTTCTTCGGCTATTGAACATTTCAACACGGCTGTCGACTTATGCCACGAGCGGCTTGCCAGCCTGGCAAGCAAGAAAGAAGAGGTGCCGAAGAAGGGCGGCGTGCCGGGCGGCTCTATTTTGATTGGCTCGCAACTGAACGTGGAACTTTCAGCTGCTCATAGCAATCTTGCCCGCATCTATGATCGCCTTGGACAGCATGAGAGAGTGGTTGCCCAGCTTGATCAGTTGAACCATGACATTGCTTTTGCTGGCGACTTCTCTGGGCCGTTGAAACTCGGCAATAGCTTCTCGTCCTACGCCAAAGAGTCGCGCCTTACTTCTTCGAGCGCCTACAGTCTGGCGCGCGCCCAGGCATTGTTGCAGGCAAGACGGGTGCCTGAGGCGATTCAAGAATATCAAAACCTGATCAATACCGAACCCAAGTTAGCCATAGCCCATCAACAATTGGGATTGATCTATGTTCGCTTGAACGACCTGGGCTCGGCTATTCCGGAACTTGAAGCCGCCATTCGCCTTGACCCGCAAGACGCCAACACCCGGAACAATCTGGGACTTGCCTATCTGAGTCGTGGCGATAAGCAGCTGGCTACTACTGAGTTTTCTCAGGCCTCAAAGCTTGATCCAAAAAATATCGATGCCGCCATCAATCTGGCTAATTTGCTATCGGAAAATGGCCAGTATGAAGATGCCATCGAGACCCTGAGAGCCAGTCTTGTCTTCAATCCAAGGTCCGCTGCCGCTCACAATAACCTGGCCAGCCTCTTGTCGCTGACCGGTAGCTTGCAAGAGTCGGTATCCGAGTTCCAGACGGCCCTTTCACTGCGGCCAGACATGTCTACCGCTCACTACGGCCTTGGCCTTGCTCTGTTTAAATCTCAGTCCTACCAGCCGGCGATCAAGGAGTTTAAGGCCGCCCTGGCTCTCAATCCGTCTTTGACAGATGCGCAGAACAAGCTGGAACAAGCATATCGCAAAAACGAACTGGCAGTCAGTAGTGCAGCCGGTATCAATTGATCTTAGATTACCGCCTGTGGTGGCACCCGTGGTTGTCCTCATTGGTCCCCCGGGTGTAGGAAAAACCACGGTTGGGTCAGCGCTTGCCGGAGCGCTTGGTTATCAGTTTTTTGACGCGGACCATTTGATTGAAAGCGGAACTGGCATGACAATTCCGGACATTTTTGCAGCCTATGGTGAGAGTGAGTTCAGACGGCTTGAATCTGAGATTCTGGCGCGTCTGCTTTCCGGGAAAACCTCGAGCGCAAACAACGTCAGAAATAATTCTGATGTTTTTCTGAAATCCACAAATAAAGGGCAATTACCCGGCGGCACCGTTATTGCAACCGGTGCCGGCATGCCCGTCAAGCGAGAAAATTTCCAATGCTTGCAGTCTCTTGGTTTCCTCGTTTACTTGGCTGCACCGGTCAAGATATTGACTGAAAGGCTTGGCGACAGCAAGAATCGCCCTCTTTTGAACTCGTCCGATAATAAAGCAGCCAGCAAGCAGCCTCTAACAGAAGGTGAAGACCGCAAAACAATCGAGCCTCTTGAGTCAAAGTTGGCCAGCCTATTGGCTCAAAGGGAGAAGATATACCAACAGTCGGAATTCGTCGTGCAAACAGGTGAATGCTCAGTAACGGAAGTGGTGCAGCGAATAATAGACTTATTACCCGGCACAAGCTAGCCATTTTGCTGACATAATAAATTGGCGAAATGGCGGGTGAGTTTCCCCTGCGTCTGACTATGAGCAAAGGAGAGCGAATCAGGTGGTTTCTCAGGACGAGCTAATGTACCTGCAGTCTCAACTGGAAGGGCTTACCTCGATCTTCTACGAGCTTATGCCGTTTGGCGTCGAGCTGAAGCGCCAGCAGGTTCAAGATCACTACGATAAAAGACTTGTTTCAGCCAGAAAAACCCAAGTTTCAGTAGCTGAGAATGAGTTGAGGCGCCAGTTCAACACCAAAGCCAATCAGGTGCGCAATCTGGTGGATAGTGCTGAATCATTGGGGGACGCGGCTAACAAGGTCAACCTGATTCGGGCGGCGGCCAGTTTGCCGGGCGAACGAAATAAGCCTTTGAAAGGAAGCGTCCTCGATTACTGCAAAGGCATTATTCTTGAAAACCGTGTTGATCCCAACGTATTGATCTCAATGTTTGAGAGCACGGAGCTAGGCCCGGTAGAAGCACGAGTCATGCTTGCTTCGACTATGTTTCTGATACCAGAAACCGTCAATCATGCCGGCGAAAAACTGCCGGTCAGAAATTTGCTGGCTCAGATAATTGGCTTGGTCAAATCTGAAAACCTCCTGCCGCGCAATGATCCTTTTCTCAATGAGGCGATGTGCGCTCTTGAGGGCATAGAGGAAGAGTCAGACTGAAAAAGATTCTTGTCATCCATGGCCCGAACTTCAACATGCTCGGCAAAAGAGAACCGGGTATGTATGGTTCCTTTACTCTTGCGGAGCTTTACACCCAATTGGAACAATTGGGGCAGGAGCTGGCCGTCAAAGTGGAATTTTTTCAGTCGAATCACGAAGGCGGGCTGATCGATAAAATCGAATCTTTGTCGAAGACTGAAACCGAAGGAGTCTTGATCAATCCTGGCGCCTACGGACACACTTCCATCGCTCTCAGGGACGCGCTTCTAGCCTGGGGTAAACCTTTTGTGGAAGTGCATATCACGAACATCTATCGGCGCGAAAGCTTCAGACATGTCTCCTATCTATCAGATATAGCTGCCGGTGTGGTGATTGGCTTTGGCATGGACAGTTATCGATTGGGCTTGCGCGGTTTGGTCCGGATAGAGAAGCCCTGAGGAGCCCAGGCTCGGATTCAACAAGATGTCTCTGTCTCGAGCGGATCGGCCGAATCCCTTTAAATCATGATTGATAATTTGGGCGATTTTCCCAGCTTCAGTTTTTCGAGACAAAGCAAAACCCAGATAGTATCTTGCTCCACAAGTGCCGCTGCCCTCACCAAGCTGGTTAATCAGATCGGCCACCAGCGCGATTCCGCGCTCGCTTCTAATACCGTATACGCTTGCCACCTTTGCTGCATGGACGATCTTCTCCTGCAACATAACCAACTGCACTTGCTGGAACAAGGGCTGCTTGAGGGCTTCATGAAGTTGTAAGCCCAGTTTGTTTGGAGCCGTACCGGTGTGATTGGCAAAGGCAATCTGGCGAATTTTTTCGGGTTGATTCCTTGCTAATTTAGCCAGACCGGCACCAAGTAGATGAGCGAACAAATGCGCATCGGCCTTTTCCATTCTGTGCAATAACGAAGGCAGCTCACCGCGTTTCTGATTGGCCTGGAACATACCTGCTGAAATGCCTGCGCCATTATCGTTCCAGTTGATGCTGTCTGGTCTTCCTTCGTGTCGACTTATAACTTGCGCAATGCGGTCAATCGCATTCGTCCTGGCATAGCAATCTTGAGGCGCAGGGGGTGGGCCATGCCCAGCCCAGGCGAGGCTGTGCATCTCTTTTGTCCTCGGTGTTTCCCTTTGTAACCGATTGCGACTGGATTTAAGCTGAGCCAGCCTGGGAATTGGATAGATCTCAAGTGGTAAACAAGAAGCGCCAATCGAGGGCAAGACAATGGTAGTTAAAGAGCGCTCCTGAGCTTCGCCCATAGTCTCAGCCAGGCAGCTTTGGTGATCGGATTGAGAGGTCGGAGCTATCTCCTCTTGAACAGGCGGGTCACCGGCTATTTCCACGGTGGCAAGCAAATCCGGCTTTGCCTCATGTTCGTCAGGCAAGATCTGGCATTCTTGCCACAAGGCTTGAGCCAAAGCCATTTCCAGGTCGTGACCGGGATCTGGCACGAAATTAAACGGTTCAAAACTATCGCTTGGTCGGTCGTCTTCAATCATTTGTCAGGTGGGGCATTTCTGTTAAATAATGCTTGCTATTGCTACGACGCTAAAACCGCAGCATTATCGGGCAAAATTTGTCTTGAGCAATGGGGAGAGTACGTATGGGAGCGGCAAAAGACTCTGCCTGCTTGAAATTGTCAATCGGCTTATGGTTGGCTGTTTGTGGGCGGGCGCGCTCAGCGCCAAGTTATAATGTGTTCTTAGTCTGTGAGCGCAACGAGAAGACGCCCTTTCTTTCCCAAATTGAGAAATCGAGTTTCATTGTTCTTGAGAATTTTTAGTTATCTGGTGCTCTGCTTATTTGCTCTTAGCCTGGCACCAGTCCATGCTTTTAGTTTGTCCTCGGCATTTGATGCCGCTCAAAAGAGGCCGATTCTCTCAGCTGATCGGCCTGGTGGTGGCACTCTTATGGTTTTAGCTAAACGCGATCAAACTGACGAGGGAAAGTCAGAAACTCGTGATGCGGGCGATTCTGGTAAGACAACCAGTAAGAAAGCAGCTTCAGATAAGTCGCCCTACTCGGACGAAGCCATGAAACATTACAACCGCGGGGTTGAACTCCATCAATCCGGCTTTTTGAACCAGGCGATTACTGAATATAAAGCTGCCATTGAGGCGGATACTCGAATGGAAGAGGCTTACAGCAACCTTGGTGTTATATATGCCGCACAGCGCAATTATCCTCGGGCTAGGGACGCTTTCTCCACCGCTTTGTCGCTTAAGCCGAAACGTCCGACTGCCCTGAATGGTTTGGGTACTGTTCTCTATGCCCAAGGGCATGTGAAAGAAGCAAAAGATATGTGGATGAAGGTCTTGGCCATCGATCCTAAGTTCGCTTCTGCCTATTACAACATTGGTAACGCCTGCGAGAGCGAGAAAGACTTCCGCGAGGCGCTGAATATCTATGCGCAAGCGATTGCCGTTGCTCCAACGATGGCCGACGCTTATTATCGGATTGGCACGATCTATTCTCGCCAGCACCATCTGCCTCAAGCCAGCGCTATGCTGAGGCGGGCGGTCGAACTGTCTCCAGACGGAGACTTTGCGGCTGAAGCCAAGCGAATGCAGCGCAATTTGGAAGAAGATTTTAGCAAGCATGAGAACGCCTCAGGTGGCGGCCATGCTGGCGGCTCAAGTCACAGAGAAAGGGAAACGAGCAAAGCGCCCGCTGAAGGTGATGAAGCCAGGGCTAAATTGCCTGGAAAGAAAAAGAAGAGCGGGCTGGATATGTTCGTCCAACCTGCCGACGAGCAAGCTAAGCCTGGCGGCAGTCAGGGCAACGGGCAATTATAGTAAAATCTTTCTGCCCATCATTATTTGGCTTTATGAATGATCACCAGGCTAAGGCAACCTTCGTAGCGAAAATGCTTGAAGGGCGTGTTGTAAATGATGAAAAGCGAGTTCAGCTTTGCATCAAGGGGGCGATGCGTGGGTTTCCGGCAACTCTGGAAGCACTGAGGGTGAGTCCCCCGTTTGGGGTTAGCTACTTTCTGGAAACAAAGATCGTTGATGATCCCAACAGCAATCCAAGCGAGAGTGCTTTGAGGATGGTGGTAACACCGCGGGCGGTGCATGGTCTTTTTGCCTCTATCATTCGGATATTTCTTCTGGAACCCAAGGGTCAGAATCTCGGCGTGCCGCGGTTGGATTCAGCATTCATTTGTACCTTCAATGAACCTCAAGCTGCTCTCAGATTTGCAAGATATCCGGGCATAGAGGAAAGTCTACTTGGGCTGGCCAGGGTTGCCCGCTTTAGCGAATTGCTGATTCGTACCGATGCGGGTTTGTACCTGGCCCAGCCGAAATCGTTCGAGGATCTGGACCTGGATGTCTGCAAAGAGACCTTTCGCATTTTAGGGGAAATTGGCCAAATCATCGTTGATTCCTTCACCGCTAATGATTGACCGTGCCCGCCTATCAATGAAAGCCTGGTGCGAAGCCAGCTGTATCTATCTTGACCGTAAAAAGTTCATTTGTACGTAACTTGATCTTGTATCTTCGGGATTTCGTTGGGTCAGACATCCCGTTGTCCAGCCTTTCCAGATCCTCCTCTATTTCCTCGTTGATTCTGCATTTCTGCGCGCTTTTGCACGGTAAGTTAATGCTAAGCACGGCCTCCTGCGGTTGCCTGGTCACGTTGAGAAGTCTCAAGCAAACGCTGCTTCTGTTTTCGCTTAGGTAAAGAGCCATCAGCCGGATAGCAGGGTTATCGATGCTTAAGAGCGCACCGTCAAACCTTTCGGATGGGCGAACGGCAAGGGTGGCCCAGAAGGTGCCTTCAAATAATTCTGCTACTCGATAAGCATGGATCAAGCTGCTTTCGGAGAGGTTGTTGTGGGTAACCTTGCCGCTCACTTTTCCTGGCAAGGGAGACCAGCCGTAGGATGCCCGATTCGTTCCCCAACAATTAGCCTCGGGTGTGTCGATATTTGGTCCGGCGCCGCTGCCGCGTGTTCGCAGTCGCGGTCTGCCCAGTCGAGACACGGCTCGCAAGAGAGTTATTGTTATTGATGAATCTTCGGCGCCGTATTCGGGCAGTCCTGAATTGAGAAAGACCTGGCCATTGGACAGAAAGAATCTCTGGCAGGGGTAACGGTCGGGCATCGCTTCGAAACCAATCGGAACAGGCAGTGGCGATTTGGGGTTTACGGCGCTGCGCTCAGTGACACTGAAATGATTTTCCGAAAAAGTTCTCTCCACAGTCGAACCCGTTTGAAATACTACTTCCAGCCTGTGGTCGCGTGCATAGTTTTCCCATGTCGTCTCAAAGAACACTATCGGCACGCCACGCCGCAGCGAAATCTCAGTGGTGAATCGATGCGTGATCTTCTCGTTGGTTCTTTTGAACAATCTTGGGCGCACCGGTGCAGAAGGTTCGGCAGTTGACGATGGGTTTATATCTTCCAGTCCGGCCGGAATGTCTAGTTCGTAGGAAAGCAAAAGCGAACCAACCAGCGGTCCCTTTTGCCCGCTACTACAGGCAGTCAGTCTCGCATAGAGCGGCTTGTCGGATTCAATCGGATCGAAATTGTATGAGTCGCCCGCGTCGGCAACATCGCGAAGCGAATGACCGAGCAGGAAGTCTTTACGATTGCTTCCCTCGCTAGCCATAATCTTGAGAGTCCCGTCATTTTGAATTTCCACCTCGAAGAACTCGTTGACAAGACGTTTCGGTCCGACCAGTACGAAATCGGGCTCCGAGCCTGGTTTGGTTACTTTGTCCTGAGCGTTTCTCATATGAGGGCCACGCCATGGCACTTCCGTTAAGCCGAGTCCGGGAATGCGGTCAAGCCAAAGCCAACCTTCGAAGAACTGAACATGTTTAAAGACTGGAGCACCGCCTACATGCACGAATACCTCTTCATCGCTTTTGACTTGTAAGGCAGTGACTTGCACATCCGAGCCCGTCGTTTCAGACAGTACAGCAGCTACGGCCGCCTCGTAGTCCTCGCGTGTCTTGAGGTTGAGATCTCCAGCCCAACTGAAACGGACCGGCCCCTTCAACGCTTCTGCGGCAAGATTGTAAACGACCAGGGCGTTGGCGGGGAAGGACGGATCGAAGGAAGACAGGTTGCTTACTGACAGCGAAGCCGGATCTTTAGAGTGAGTGACAGCCGTAAAATTGGAATCTTGGGAAACCTTTTCGCGCGCCAGGCGAT
Organism: Candidatus Melainabacteria bacterium; assembly: GCA_003175915.1. Taxonomy (GTDB): domain Bacteria; phylum Cyanobacteriota; class Vampirovibrionia; order Obscuribacterales; family Obscuribacteraceae; genus PSRH01. The sequence continues at coordinate 13,501 of PSRH01000159.1, forward strand.
CGAGCCCATCGAGCACCTGGTTCAATCGTTTACTGCGCACCATCATTTCTTGGTGAACAGGATCGACACTGCTTCCGCAAATGCTGTCATGAGGATGATTCTTAAGCAAGAGCTTCCAGGCGTGATTGAGTTCGCAGTGCGGGTAAGAAAGTCCTTTGCTCCAGTGGAGCAGGCTGTTCAATGGCTCGACGATTTTAATCAGACGATGTTCGGACAGACGATTCTCTCGCTTCAAATACAATCTCGTGGACAAGACCCCTGGAAGGAGGTAAGAGCGCCCATAGAGCAGTGTTGCACTGTTATCTCTTAGCTCAGCGTCTATGGTGGGGATATTCACGGTAGCAGAGGTAGTGGCAACGGAGAGCATTCTGCTGAAATCTGAAAGAGCAATCGGAGCCAGGCTAATTCGTCCGGGTGAGGATTCATGACCATCACCACGCTGTTCGTTAAGCCGTACGTTGAGCAAATCCAGGTTTTCAGAGAAATGACCGGGTGGCGCCATGTGGTCTCCGCCCACTGGAAAGAGTGAACCGTTGAAAAGCTTTGAATAAGCTACTGGACTTCCGGATTCTTGCTGTGATGGAGAAGTCCAGCTCGCCAAATAGGCAGCGCGCTCTTCGACCGACAACTGATTGTGAAAAATCGTTTGGTAATAACCTCGCGAGAGATGATAGGCAATCACCTTGCTGCCATCGGGGCTTTGCCACCAAAAGACAGGGCCTTCTTTGAGCTGCGGTACACCCCGCCAGACGTAAGCAGTCTTGATACCAAATCCGTTCAGGATGCGGGGCAGGTCATGAGAGTGACCGAAGGTATCAGGGCAGTAACCGACAAGACAGGGCAGTCCGAATTGATTAGTAATCTCGATGCCCAATTTCAAATTGCGAATCAAGCTCTCGCCGCAGACCAGCATCTGGTCGGCGAGCACGTACCAGGGGCCGGTGGAAAGCTTACCTGCTTCAATCAACTTTTTCAGTCTTTGATGGAGGGTCGGATCGATCTCAAGGACGTCTTCTACGATGGCTATTTGTCCATCGAGGAGAAAACTCGGCAACTCGCCTGATTCCAGTCTCTTAACTATTTCCCTGGTTATGCCAACCAGTTGGGATCGGTAGATTTCAAATGGGAAATACCACTCACGATCCCAATGTGTGTGCAGATATAAATAGAGTTTCGATGTTTCGGACATGCACTGTTTGCTGCGAGTGACTAGGGGTAAGAATTCTTGATTGCCAAGACAGGGATGATGGATCTTCTAATTTAGCAGATTATCGTACCTCTTAGCTGGCTAGAAAAGGCGCAATTAAACGAACGGCGTTGTCTTGCAAGATGGCTTCTAAGGTGCTAGACGTCAGATTCATACGTCTGAACTGAGCCAGCTCTCTACCGTAAGGATAAGGGACTGTAGGGTAGTCGCTGCCGTAAACTATCCGGCTAGAATGAGCCTCCAGTTCATCAGCATTCAGAGCCAAGTAGTCTGCCGTAACCTTTGAAAAGGCCATAGTCGTGTCCAAGTGCAGTCCGGGAAACTCGGGCAGCAATGGCAGATAACTGCGCGTGTCAGGCGCTCCCATATGGGCCACTAAAAACTTCAGGTCCGGGTATTTGCGCAAGACAGCCTTGACTCGTGCAATACCCTTTTCGGGGACGTTCTTCCAGGGAATCGGACCGATATGGGCTAAGACAAAAGCATCATGCTCTCTCAAAAGCGAATAGACCGGATAAAAGCGCTGATCATTCACCAGTAATGCCTGCACATCCTCGTGTATCTTCAAACCAATGCAGCCCGATGCAAGTGCGATGGTCGCATCCTCCAGATAGTCTGGGTCGTCGAGATGGACGGTAAATAACGGCAGTCCGTAGAAATCGATCGACCGGGCAGCTTCAATCAACCAGGCGTTCAACTCTCTGGCCATTCCGGTGCGGTGTGCGTAGCTTGAAAAAACAAAGCGTTCCACGCCGTTTTCTCTAAGTGTTTCGGCCACTGCAGATGGCTCCGTCGGATGATCCAACTGCCAACCGGGGTTATCCCTGAACCATTTGCGAATAGCAGCAAATAGTTTGGGCGGGTGCAAGTGTGTGTGCACATCGATGACCATGGCGCATTCCGGAGACAACAAGCGTTAGAGATGGTGCACCATTTATAGTACCATTAGCCGATATTGATTGAGAGCTCAGACTGTGCTGTCCTCAGGTAAATCTTAAATTGCCGATCGATCAACCTTTTCCCCTTAAATTGCGACAAAGTGCACTAATAAATCATTACTCTGAGACAAACCTGGTTGTCATATGTTAAATTAACAAGCAGAGGGATAAAGAATAAGCGTCATAAGGCTTATTGATTGGTTTTAAAAGAGGAATTTGGTATGACAGATACGATTGCGAAGACATCAGCCCCATTGCTTAGCGTGACGGAAGCAGCAGCTGAAGAAGTCAAGAAACTCCTGGCTAACGAGCCTGGCACCTCTGGACTGCGGCTGGAAGTAAAAGGCGGAGGCTGCTCGGGAATGTCCTACGGCCTCGGTTTTGACAATCCCCGAGAAAACGACAATATTGTTGAGACTCAAGGGATTAAGGTATTCGTCGATCCTAAGAGTGCGATTTATCTGAAGGGCACGCTCCTTGACTTTCAGGGCGGTCTGGAAGGCAAAGGCTTCGCCATCAAAAATCCACAAGCCAAGGGAAGTTGCGGCTGCGGACAGTCATTTTCGGTTTAAGCCATTCCTTGCCGAGAGGAAGGATAGCCCGAAATGATGCAAATGACGGCGTCAAACCTGATAGCTACCTTGAGAGATCAAGGTGGCTATTTTCGGGCCTCTGAGTACGGTCTGATTGAAATTTACGGCAAGGACGCGCCTCAATTCCTCCAGGCTCAAACGACTAACGACGTCCTCAAGCTTAACGAATGTAGTGGACAGTTAAGCTGTCTCTTGGACAGAAAAGCGCACGTCATGGCGCTTTTTCATTTATACAGGCGACATGACTCATTTCGGATCATTACCGAGACGAGTCAAATTCCCAAAATACTCAATCATTTCACGGAGTACAAATTCAACGAAACTGTTGAGTTCCTCGATTTAACCGAAACTGGTGGCTTCTTCACCGTTCAAGGTCCAATGGTGTTTAAGCTCATTCGCCAGGCTGATCTGGTGGACCATCAACTAACTGCCTGCCTGCAACAGGACCTCTGCGACCTCAAGCTTTGGGACACACCAGTACATGCTTTCCGCAAATCTGTAACCGGCGAAGTCGGCTATTTTCTCTGGATAGCCAAGTCGCAAATGGCGGCATTCCAGGCTGCCCTTAAGAGGGCCTGTTCTCTGTTGGGTTTTGCCGAGCTTAGCGAAGAAGCACAGAGCATCGCCAGGATAGAGGCGGGGTTGCCCAAGTTCGGCGTTGATTTCAACGAGGAAAACCTATTGCCGGAAACAGGACTAGAGGAGAGGGTGGCGAGCTACACAAAAGGCTGCTTCCTGGGACAAGAAGTGCTGGCACGGGTTAAAAGTCATGGCAGCCCGGTCCGTGCGCTAGTAGGCTTGCGCTTTGATGCCAAGCTCAAAAAGCCGCAGCTCAATTCCTCGCTCGAAGTAAGCGGAGAAGATGCGGCTTCGATCAGGAGTTATTGCTTCTCCCCAACTTTGCAATCGAGCATAGCAATTGCTCTTGTACGGCGCGAACATCGTGTGCCCGAAAAGGTACTGGTTGGACAACTGGATGGTGCACCCGCGCAAGCTACCGTAACACTTCTACCTTTCTACGAAGCTGAGCCCTTGCCGGTAAGAGCGAAGCGCCTGTATGAAAAGGCGTTGACTCTTTATCCGAGCGAATCCGACCAGGTGGTCGAGTCTGAGGCGGTAGGCTACCTGCGTGAGAGTCTGGAATTGGATCCGTTTCTCGAGGATGCCTATGAGGCTCTCGGCGTCATCCTTTCAAAAAGAGGACGGCTGGACGAGGCGATCCAACTGATGAAACGTCTGGCCGAAATTAATCCTGATTCCGTGATGGCCCACACTAATTTATCCGTTTTCTATGTACAGCAAGGACTGAAGGAAGCCGCCGAAGAAGAAAAGGCCATTTCCATGAGTATCAGGATGCGGCTGGCTGCCAAACAAGCAAATCTGGCCAAGCAAGAGCAAGAAGATAAAGAGAAACACAGAGAGGAGACGCTTGCTCGAACGGAAATGTTCAAGCAAGTGTTGGCAATAGACAGTGAAGATGAACTGGCCAATTACGGACTTGGTAGCTGCCTGGTTGAATTGGAACAATTTGAAGAAGCGGTTCCTCTCTTGCTTAAGGCCATATCGATCAAACCGATCAATTCTCAGGCGTACCTCTCTCTAACTTCCGCATATGAAGCGCTCGGTCAGAAGAAGGAGGCCTTAGAGACTTTGAACAAAGGAATTGAAGTCGCCTCCAAACGTGGAGACATGACACCTTTGCGAGAAATGCAAGATAAGCTTTCCAAATTGGCCGGGGCTTAGTCTACTACGGGCCTGAATCTATTTGAGTTGGGCGGCTCATCATTGAGCCGTGCCGGGTGTGCCGCATCTTCACTATTTATTTACGAAGCTGAGTTAGCCTGACAGACAGATGGGAAGGATTGACATGTACCAGGCCGCAGCAATGTTGAATAGAAGCCCGTATCCCCGGTTTGTCGACGGTGCTGGTTTTTGGTTGCGATTAATCGCATATATTATCGACACTTTCATTGCCCAGATTTTTACTTTTACCGTTGCATGCATTGGTTTAATGCCGTTGTGCTGCTTCAAAGCACTGTTGTCTGATCTGCCAGATTGCCTAAAGCCTCTCTTGCCAATTTGCATTGTTGTGTGGATACTGAGTTTCTCTTTTTCCGGCTTGCTTTATTTTGCCTGGTTTGAAAGCTCTTCTCTCCAGGCAACTCCTGGAAAATTGGTATTAGGCTTAATCGTGACGGATCTTTATGGCGAGCGCCTTTCCTTTAGGAGAGCCTTAGGTCGTAATTCGGCAAAGTGTTTTTCTTACCTGACCTGCTACATGGGCTTCATCCTTGCGGCCTTTACGGAAAGGAAGCAAGCTTTGCATGACATGATGTCTTTAGCGATGGTAATAAGGAAGCCGAAATAACGCTGAGAAACCAGCGCTGGAAATATTGTCCATGCGCGCTCTCACCCTGATCGATCTTTGATGGAACCATATATGATGGCTGAATTGATTTAGGAAGTAGTTCCGATACAGACATAGGCGGCGGTACTACTCCAAAAGGTGCGCGCAG
>PSRH01000231.1 GCA_003175915.1 Candidatus Melainabacteria bacterium
GGCGGTCGGGCGGGCATCTCGCGAGACATCGTTAACCGGTGCAAGGGTTACGTATTTCGTTTATACAAAATTTGAGAGCAATTAAATTATGGGTAAGGGGGTAAATACTTACCTGGAAACTTATGTTTCCTTACGGGTCGATCTCCTTAAATGGTCCAAATGCCAAATCCAGCCGAATTTTTGCCCCCAAACCAGGAAAGACTGGACGAAAAGGAAGATGCACCTGAGCGCTCCGTGCTCATGGTCGGCAGTGATCCGAGCGAGGTTGACGCCAGCCGCCAGGTAATCCTTTCCCAATCCCCCCTTTATGGGATCGAAACAGCCTCAACCGGGCAGGCGGCTTTAGCCGCCTTTCAGTCCGACCACTATGACGTCGTGGTTATGGATTTTGAATTACCAGATATGCCTGGCGAGGAACTGGTAAAGGCTTTGCACGCCCTGCGCCCCCTTTGTCCAATTATCGTTATGACCGCCCTGGACAGCCCCGACCTGGCACTTAAGGTGCTTTTAGCCGGGGCCACGGATTTCCTGCCGAAAATCGGGTCTTATCATAAGTTTCTGCCTCGCACCCTGACCACCAACTTGCAACGGGCGCTGCTCACAGAAAATCTCATGGAGATGTACCAGCGCTTTGAGCAATCGTCAAAAGACGAAGCCCTCTTGAACCGATTAATTGTCACGATCCATGGTTCCCTCGACCTGGATGACATTATCGATAAGGCAGCTCAGAGCATGTTCGAAGAATTCAAAGTGTCGCGCTCCGTTATTTGTACAGTGGCCGATCCAACCTCGGTGATCCGCATCGCCCGGCAAGTAACCAATGAAAGCTTCCCAGCCATATCCGAAAAAAGTATCCTTTTCACGCGCTACCACGATCTACTTCTCGATGTGGCCGAAAGACGCCCGCTAGTGGTCATGCATGACGACACATTTCCATTGGCCAAGCAAATTGGTCAGGAAATGGCTTATTACTCGATCAAATCGCTGATCATGATCCCGCTTGTCTATCGCGGACGGCTGATGGGACTCCTCCATTTAGACGATTGCGAAAGCCCGCGTCTGTGGACCCAATCGGAAATCAACTTGCTCTCACGCATCGCCAACCAATTGCCGATCGCCATGAGTCAGGCAAAGCTTTATCAGATTGTCGAGACGCAAAGCCGGAGTATCGATAAACTCAACGACTTATGCACGCAGTTAACCGGCGTAGTTAATTCGACCAGGGAGCTGACGGCCAGACAAGAAGGTCGTGAGAAGGTACGCGTTAAACTCAGTACGCGAGAGATAGAGGTATTGCGGAAAGTGGCTCAGGGACTGTCCAACAAAGAAATCGCCGACGGCTTACACATTACCGAAGGGACGACCGAAGTGCATGTATCGCGTTTACGTAAAAAACTCAACTTGAGCAGCAGAGCCGCTCTGGTTCGCTATGCTTACGAAAATCATCTCTGTTAGTATGCCACCAATAGTAGTGCAAACCGGCTTCTGTCGGGCGAGCCTGCCCGTAAGCGGCTGAGCAGAACCCTGAAATATTAGCCCGGCAGGATGTTATATGATTCTCATATTTATGATAGAGTTGGTGTATTGAGGAAAATTTTTCAGTAACCAGGTCACAAATCACTGGGACAATCGCTCTAGATAAGCCCCAATTACTAGTCTGAGCAATTAATTCCGTGTTTTAGGAGCTTGAATGGCAGATAGCGGTCGGATAAGAACGGCGCGGGCTTGTAGGAACCAGCGAGGTTCGGCAAGCATGTCTGAGTTTGCGCCAGCTTTGTTTGTCTTCCTGGTACTTATCTTCTTTCCTTTCCTCAATCTCTTCGGCTATCTTTGCGGTATAGCAACGGCAGCCCTGATTGCCAATCAATGCGCCACAGCAGCAGCCGTCTCGCAAACCTACGACGACGCCATTAATAACTGTTCCGATACGGCTATGGCCTTGAGCGGCTCCTGCCTGGGCAAATTTGCCAATCTGCAGGCGGTGGGTGGCTATAAGGGCACAGGGGTAGATGTGTTCGTGGCTGTAACCAATATGGGTTCGAACACTACCAGCGTATTTGGTCCCAATCAGCCAATTTCCGGCACGGTAGACACAACTAATAACATTTATGAGTATGAAGCCCAGGTCAATTACAATGTCGGACCTTTTATCAGCATGGCTGGAATACCCTTAGTCAGCGAAATTCCGATGTTGGGCAAACCAGCCCAGTTTACTTTCTCGGTCCAGAAGGCAGCGGAGTATCCAAATGGCTTGACCGGCGGCGGCCCACCGAATAGTGGTGGCGGTGGTACAAACGGTGGTGGTAACGGCAGCCCTACAGTACCGGGCGGTACAACCGCAGTGCAGTAGAAGAAGATGAATTTTGTCTCGCAGGAGCCTGATTCACCATTCTTACAGATCCGTCTAGTCCTTACTGGGTAAGGGTTTCAGCTCTGTCCACGTAATTTAACTTGAGGCACTACCCCCTATTCATCGTAGAATGGACAGGTACAAAGTTTTGAACGTCAATCTCTTAAGTTCATTTCTGCGGTTTGGCTTCCACCACGACATCAACAGCAACGGAATCGACCGTGGGGCAGTCTAACGATCGTCCGTTTCGTGTAGCCTGGCTCGCTGTCCAGTTCACATCACTATGGCTTTGTTTCATGGTGATCATTTTTGGCATCGCCTTATTGACCAATATCGATTGGTCGCGCAATCGCGTTGAGGCAATGATCAGTAACACCACGCATCGCCAGATTCGCCTCGGTCGCTTGAGCTGGATCTTCGGAATTAACGGAGCAGCAGTGCAAGCGCACGACCTGAGAGTCTACGATCCAGACGGCACGCCTTTCCTGACGGCTGGCCGAACCGAAATCGGTATTGCCCTGAGACCGTTAATCTCCGGACAACTTAAGCTACGGCATGTCATCTTCAACGAGCCACAGTTGTGGGCAGTCCAGATTCGCCCCGGAGTTTGGAATTTCGATGACCTATTACAGACCGCCTTCAATCTCAATTTTCTCAAAGCCAATCATGGCAAAATCCATCTGACGGACAAATCGTCAGTTTCCTCCAAGGCTTTTCCTGATACGGTGCTGGAGGATTTCAACGGCAAATTGGTGCAGCCCAAACGTCTGGCGAACCGGCCTTTCTTGTTAGCCTTCAAACTGCCACAAAACGGTTACACAACCGAGGTCGATTTGAGCGGCATGCAGTTGTCCCGAACGCGAAACTGGCGAACAGACAAATGCAAATTGAAACTGCACATTACCAACTTTGACCCATCTTCCCTTCATGCCATTGCCAATTTGTTCAACGTCGATCTTACTGACGCCATCGCCTGGATAGATGAGAAGCACCTCCATGGTCTCTTTGACGTAGACGGCTCGGCTGATGGCACTTTCGATCAGCACTTCAAGTCCGACCTGACCCTCAAGGCAAAGAATCTTTCGTTCATGACCAATGACCTGGGCATGGTCTCGGTACCGAATCTAGTATCAACCTTCAAATTGAGAGCGCGCGACCACGTTTTGAGTTGGACCAACTCAACAGTTAAGTTGCCTAATTCGCACATCGAAGCAAGGACAGAAGGAAACATTACCAATTGGCCGAACCTCAAAGACAACCAGGTAAGCGGTAAGCTGACGGCCACCATCGATGACTTGGCTCAGTTAGCCACTATCCTGCCTCAGACTGAGACTCTTGCTTCAACAAAGATGAAATGTCTTGGCCGAGCCAAAGGGCAAGCACTGGTGGATTATCAATTTAGTCGTGGCAAGGCCGGCGACAGCCTGGCAATGCGACTGAAAGCCAAACGAGTTAGCTTCCAAGGACTGGAACAACTGTTCGAAGAAGAAAAAGTACCTATGCTGACCTTGCTCGGTTTGGGCGATACGGCGCAAGTAACCGGCGAAATCTCCCTCAATCCAGGAAAACAAATTGAGTACAAGGACTGCATAGCAGAAAACGCCGGCGCCGTCTATAAATTCTCCGGCTCCAGCAACTACGCAGAACAAAAGGGACACCTTGATTTTGCCGTCAAGGACTACAACTTAAAACAAAGCTCTGATGCCATCAATAAGTCGGCAAATACCAAACATCTTCTTTCCAACTTCGTCAAACTTGCTCCTAAGTGCACGCTACTTTTGGCTGGTAGAGCCAACATCAGCGGGTCGATCGAAGAGAAGCAAGCGAATATTCAGATCAAAGGCGAGATGGCTTTCAAAGATGCTCGCGTGAGCGTATCTTCACCGAAATTCTCCTTCGAGCATGTAAATGGCAGTGTTCGAACTGAGCCAGACAAATTTGTCCTGCACCAACTAGCCGGTATTGTTGACAGCGGCCGCCTGGAGATTTCGGGCAACCTTCCCAAAAAATCCACTGGCGTACTGGACTTGCACCTTAGAGCCAACGATTTTGACCTGGTTTACCTGAACAGCCTTATGCGGATGTTCCAGATTGAGGCGCCCCTTTTCTCCAAGAACCAGTTGAGCGGTCCCGTGAAAGAGCTTGCCCTCGACCTCACCGGTACGCCTGCCAAACCTGTCGTGCAGTTTGTTGTTGTTCCCAAGGAACTTGAATACGAACCTCCAGCTCTGGCAAATTCTCTCAAGGCAACTTCAGGAACAATTACATATAGAAACGATCGGCTGGATCTCAAAGACGTTGGTTTCGCCTTGAAAGGCGGTCCAGTAACTGCCAGCCTCAGTATTGCCAACCTGTCAACCAATGCCCGTCTTGAAAAAATCAAAATAAAAACGGACGGAACTGATTTGAAAGACGCCCATTACTATCTCACTTCTTCGCTGGCTCCGGCTGTATTGAAGAACCTATATATCAACTTCATGGACTCATATAAGCTCTCTAGCACCCACGGGAAAGTCTACGGCGATATAACCTGCACGCTAGCTAATGGCAAGTCGCAGCTTGACGGTCTTTTGGGATTCATTAACGCCGGCGGTAAGATCGGCGAAGCAAAGCAACCAGTCGAACATGTAAGCGGAGTGCTCGTCGCGTCCGGGCAAAATTTACTCTTGCAGGGCCTGAGCGGCTCCATTCACAACAGCGAGTTTGAGCTGGACGCGCGCATTCATAACTACCAGGAGCTCGACCCAAGTTGGTCCGGTGAATTGAGAGCGGACATCAACCCGCACGAACTTTCTCAATGGATTACCTTGCTCGGCAATGGCGAATTGATGAAAGGCCGATTCAGGCTGACTGCAGCCGGACCGTTGAGTTTGAAAGCTAAGCTTACCGGGCGTAGCCAAAGTTGTTCAGGAAGCTTCAATCTAGCCGCTAACCCTGAAGATAGAATGACTGTATCTGGTCCGTTTGGCGTTCTTCACCAACCCCCTGGCGAGAAACTGGTTTGCGACGGATTGGTGAAAATTGATCAGCACCAGGTCCAGGTCAC
>PSRH01000229.1 GCA_003175915.1 Candidatus Melainabacteria bacterium
CGCCTTACGATCATTCGCACTTATATCAAAGGCAAAGGCGCCAAAGCCAATCGCAATATTACCTTCAAAGCCGAGGTAAGCTTCATCAATGATCGCGATTATCAGGGTCCTTACTTGAACGGCAAGACTCAGGGCGGCGGTACCTGGGAAGCGGAGAAAATTAAGTGAAACATTGAGCTCCAGGGCGTATGGTGCCTGGGCTTGGCGGTATTCACCAGATTTTTACCGGTTGAGGTGATAATCTCGATCAACTCATCCCTCATGGCGCAATTTAGAAGACAATGAACAACAATCTGACGTTGGCAATTGTTTTTGTCCTGGCTTTACTAATCGTTTTTACGACCAGTGGTTGCACTTTAACGAAGACGATTAAGAACGGATCGATTTTGATTAGCGGGGAGAATGTATCGATTTCGATTAACGGAAAGAACGGTTGCGAAATTGAAACCATAAATGGTTCCGGTCATATGATCAAACAGTCTCGAAAACTTGCTGAATTCGACAAGATAGAAAACGCTGGCTCGAGCACCTTAATCGTAAAAATTAATTCCAAACCCAGTCTCAGTGTCGAAGCAGACGACAACATATTGCCACATGTGAAAACCGATGTAAGCAATGGCACACTAAAAATCTGGACTGATACATCATTTAGCAGCGAACATGGCGTTACCGTATCGATCGTCAATCCTGCTCTGAGAGGCATTAATTTGAGCGGCTCTGGACAATGTACCCTGGAGAACCTCAAGGAAAATTCTCTGGCAATATCCATATCCGGCTCCGGCAACGTCACAGCGACTGGCACTGCTCAATCCCTTGACGCAGATATTGCCGGCTCTGGAGATATAGAGGCTACCGACCTTGCAGTAGATGATGCCTCAGTGGACATTAGCGGTTCAGGAAGCGCACGGCTTTGCGCAAATGAGAGCTTAAATGCCTCCATATCTGGCAGTGGTTCAGTACGCTACCGAGGTGACCCAAATGTTACCTCGAACATAGCTGGCAGCGGCTCGGTAAACTCAATGTGATTGAGACGAAAAGCAGGACGGCGGCAGGCAGGAAGCGGAAAAGATCAAATAGACCATAGTGCGAACTTCATTTCTCTTTGGCACCGGTAGTTTGATTATCGATCAACGGCTTGACAGAACGCCTTAGCATATTGAAGACAACCAAGATAACTATCATTAGGACCCACTGGGCAAGCTCCACATACGGTTTGATATGAAAGCTAGCTTCCCAGGCATCGGCTTCCTTATCGAGTATTGACCGAAGCGTTTTTTCCAGGGCATCCAGCTTTACTATCACCTCTGCCTTTCCAACGACTGAGTCCGGATTGGCCAAGGCACTAGTGATGGGTTCCGAGAGCTGGCGCATTTCTTTCCACTGATCTGGGTTGTCACTAGCGACCATAGGCTGATCGTGGCGCCATATAGGAGAATCAGTCTCCTGAGAAAGATCCTCACCCGAACTCTTGCACCACTCTTTTAACGCCGGAATGCGACTGGCTGAATAAGTAACTAGTAGTAGCTTTGCATCCTTTACTTGATGGAGAAGCTTCGCGGCACCGTCGCGCATCAGGGCAGTATGCTGAATTTCCATGTCAATACGAGTCAACCAACCTGTCACTGCCATAAGAGTGCCGATTGCAATAATCTCTATACCCATCAGAGTGGAGATTCTCTTCCGTTGGTCCTGCATGTCGTCACCCCTTGCGTGTGTCTATCCGTTACTTGCCAATGACACCAAGCTGTTTTCCGACTTTGGCAAAGCAGGAAAGAGCAAAATCGAGATCGCGTAATTCGTGATCGGCGGATATCTGCACGCGCAAGCGGGCCTCGCCCTTGGGCACGACCGGATACCAGAGGCCGCGCACGTAGACTCCTTCTTTGAGCAAGCGATCGCTCATGTCCATAGCTACGGCCGCCTCACCTAGCATTACCGGCACGATCGGATGAATGCCTTCGAGAATCTTAAAGCCCAGGTTTTTGATTTCTTTGCGGAAATAACTGGTATTGAACTGTAATTTCTCCACCAGCGAATTGTCCTTTTCGATCATGTCCAGGGCTTCCAACGTACCGCAGACAATGGCAGGCGGCAGAGTATTTGAAAAGGTGTAAGGCCGCGACTTCTGTCGCAAGTATTCAATGAGTGGTTTTTTGCCGGCGACAAATCCCCCGGCCGCTCCACCTAAAGCTTTCCCCAAAGTGCCGGTAATCACATCGACGCGACCATGGACACCGCAGTGTTCGGGCGTGCCGCGTCCTCGTTTTCCTAGCACACCAGTGGCGTGCGAATCGTCGACAATCAACAAGGCATCGTTTTTGGCCGCGATGTCAACCAAATCTTCGAGAAAGGCAAATTCACCTTCCATGCTGAACACTCCGTCGGTTGCGATAGTCTTGATTCGACAATTCTCAGCAAGGTGTTCACTAAGAAGCTGTTGCAAATGGGCCAAATCATTGTGCCGGTAAGCTTTTAATTCAGTTGACTTTGCCACCATCCTGGCCAATCGGATACCGTCAATTATGCTGGCGTGATTAAGTTGGTCACTATATATAATGTCAGAGTAATCGGCATAGCCGAAATCCGCGGATAACAATGCTGCGAAGAGCGCCTCATTAGCGGCAAAGCAGGAGGAGTGCAAAATCGCCGCTTCCATCCCAAGAAAGGCGGCGATTTTTTCCTCAAGCTCAAGATGAATCTTCTGCGTACCACAGAGGAATCGCACCGATGCCATACCGAAGCCATACATATCTAGACCGAACTGCGCTGCTTGAACAACGCGCGGATGATTAGCCAATCCCAAGTAGTTATTCGACGCCAGCATTACTTCCGTCTTGCCACTGACGTTGACTATCCCTGCTTGTTTCCCATCCAGCGGTACTTCCCTCTTGAATGTTTTATTCTTTGCCGCCTCAGCCAATTCGCGGTCCAGCACTGCGTAGAGTTCTTTGACTGCCAACCTGCCCGATTTGCTTTCACCCACTTCGGAAGATATTGAATTAGAGGAAATAGACATATGGGGCTCCTCCTGCTCTCTCAATCAGCTCGATCCTGGAACAAAAACAAGCTTCATCTCCTGCCCTTTAATTAGGGTGGCAAAAGCTTCCTCATAATTGTCGAAAGTATAGTCCCTTGCAGCCACTATCTTAGCCAGATCTCTTTTAAGCGCAAGTCTTTCTGTAGCCAATAAACGCCGCATCATCTGCCATGTTTCGAACATTTTACGACCGAAGATGCCCTTAACCAATGCCCCCTTGAAGACAATCCCCTGAGCGATATCGAATCCATCGATTGGTTTATCGGCAAGGCCGAGCAAGACAACCAGGCCACCGTTGCGAACGATTTTAAAAGCATCGTGGTAAGCAGGGGCCGCACCTGAGACTTCGAAGACGACATCAAGACCGTTGCTTTCAACGGATGAGGCGTCGATCGCTTTATAGAGCTTCTCTGATCCTTTCGAAACATCGAAACACTCTTCAGCACCGAATTCTCTGGCTAGTGCGAAGCGGCGTTCCAGATCGACAATCTCGGTAATCAAAATTTTGGCAGCGCCGAAGTGCCGACAGAGCAGGGTGATCATCAAGCCAAGCGGCCCGGCTCCCAGAACAGCTACTGATTTACCACGGACGTCCGCCTCCTGAACACAATGAACAGCATTACCGAAAGCATCGAGCAATGCGGCAATGCGGGGCGGAATCAATGATTGGTCGCCAGCTTTACCCAGTATGATCACATTTTTGTACGGCACTATGACGCTTTCGGCGAAACAGCCATCCATGTGCACGCCTTTTACTTTTACCGCCGAACAGATGTGCTCATTGCCGTTGCGACAGAGAATGCAACGCCCGCAGGAAATATGCATTTCGGCAGTAACATAATCACCCGGCTCAACCAGCAATTGGGAAGGAAGTTTCTCACTCTTGTTGGCCTTTTCCCTCTCGCCAACTGCTTCCACGACTCCGCAAAATTCATGGCCGATGATAATCGGACGATACGCCTTTTCGCTAGCCAAATAGCGCGTCATCGCCTGTTTTATGCCGGGACTCTTGCTACTTTTGTAGATGTTTTTGTCCGTCCCACAGACGGAAGCAGCAAGCACTTTTATCTTGACTTCCCATGGGGCGGGCGTTGCTACTGGCAAATCACTCTTGAGAGTCAGGCCATCTAGGTCAAGACTCTCTTTTACAAGCCCTTTCATCCGAGTTCCCTGTTGCTGGTAAGAAAGCCAAATTTATCGAAAAGCGTAACGGCTCCGCTCCCCAAATCCAGAATCAGCGCTTGAGATTATTCTAAACGCCAATCCCGATCGCCAGCACCAACTCTACTGGGCGGCGAGAACTTTCTCAAGGCCGCGAGCGTCTTAGCGATACTTTAGTTGCCAAGGCTAAGGACACTGCTTAAAGTGGCCAAGATTGAACGAACTTTCTGGAGTGCTGGCTAGATGAACTTCGATTTTCCCGGCCTCAACAACCTTGACTTCACACCAGCCGGCCCGCCTATTGATATGCTCGCTTCGCTCAGCGCTGAATCGGCGATCATTAACGCCATTGTTCAAGGCAGCGGCGGTCCCGATAACGCTGAATGGACGGATGCGGGACTGCGTTTCGTTCGTCACTTATTGTCAATATCCGGCTCAGCTCGCCGTGGCGTCATTCCCAATTTCAAGAATGTTGAAATTGTTCAGGAGATGGCTCGCCAGTTTATTCGTCAATGCGGCGGCGGCACGTTAGCGATGCAAGTACTGGCCAGCATTATGCAAGAGCGTGCCGATTAACCGATCTTCTTTGTAGCCGAATAAAACCCTATTGTTCGGCCATCGGATCCGCAGGCGGATTGCTCATCAATTGGGAGAGCGCTGCTTCATAGGCTTTCGGGTCTCGGTAACCAGAAACCTTGCCAATGAATTTTCCATTTTGATCAAACACCAGCGCGCAAGGATAACCACTGACCCGATATTGTCCGGCAAGTTTCTGGCCGGCGCCGTTGTCTTCGGCGTTGGCTTTGACACAAACGAATTTCTCACCGAGAAACTTGACCATACCATCATTGCTGAAAGTATCCCGATCCAGCCGCTTGCACCAGCCGCACCAATCAGTATAGACATCAGCCAAGACATATTTGTGGCTCGCTTTGCCTTCCTTGAGTCCAGCGTCCACATCCTTATTCCAGTTCAGTGCTTCAGCCAGGGCAGGACTTGCCAACCAGGCTGCCACAGCGATTGCCACTTGGGCTAAGGCCACAAGCTTCATTTCTTTTCGACCTTCCACAACCCTTCGCGTACGACTCGATAACGCCATGGTGGTTACTCCTTTTCTCACTGATGGATTT
>PSRH01000015.1 GCA_003175915.1 Candidatus Melainabacteria bacterium
CGAGGATGTACAGGTAGGCGCGCCGGCAATTCCGGTAAGAGAGTTCATGACCCAGGTGGCTCACACCAAAAAACTTCCCAAGTTGTTTGGCGAGTTCAAAGCCTTGCAGAAACGCGTTGCCGAGCTCGAAAAAGAACTGGAGCGCGCAGGTGGAGGTGCTCTTGTCCACGGCTCCAAGTCCTGATTTGAAACCAGCCGGAGAGACCCTTGAGCTCTTGTTCTCTTTTAGTGGGGCAGGTACTGCCTCCCGACGTTCTGTCGATGTCCGTGTCTTCAAAGGTAAGGCCGGCCGAGGCATAAGCTTCTTGGTTAAGCATCGGCAAGCGAGCGGGGATGCTGTCAGGGAAATTGTTATTCCTGCCCACGCTAATTCCGTAGTCAGTACCCTGCGCAATGTTGTACTTGGCAAAGATGGCGCCCGCATATGTTTTGTCGAGCACATTCTGGCTGCGGCCGCGCTTTGGGGAATAGAAAACCTGGTGATCGAAGTCGATGGAACGGAAATTCCACTCGGAGACGGTAGCGCCAGTTTTTGGCTTAAGCTTTTTGAGCAGTCCGGAGTCAAACGAGAGACGCCGAAACCTCTTTATGCTTTGAAAGAACCACATGTGGTGGCAAAGGCGGATCGACAAATAATTGCTTTACCCGCCGATAAATTTTCCATTGCTTACCTGATCGATTGGCAACATCCAGCTATTGGCAAGCGTTGGAGTTTCTGGCAGGGCGACCAACCAATCTCCCAGATAGCCGATGCCCGCACCTTTAGCCTGAAGAGCGAGCAAGACATCCTGGGTTTGAGTGATAATTTTGTCAGTTTAACCGACGAGGGCTTCAGCAAGCCTTTACGCTTTGAGGATGAGCCTGTTCGCCACAAACTTCTCGATCTGTTTGGAGATCTGACATTGTTGGGTATCAATCCGTTGGCAATCAAGGCGCAATTCATTAGTATTAAGGGCGGTCACGAACTGGACGTGCAATTGGTTCGCGGTATTCTCAAGCAGGGATTGACGAAACTAGAAGGATAACGGCTTCATGAACACTTCCATGTTGAACGAAGCGTTGGCCGCTGTTTTTTGCCTGCTCATATCGTGGAGCTTTGGAATCTGGTTCTATCACGAATGGCGGAACAACGAACTGAACCGAAAAGGACCGTTTGCAGTTGCTTTCGCCGTCCTATTGGCTCTGCTTGTAACGGTTGGTGGCAGCGTATTGCCGGTGTACTTTGTAGCCAAATGCTATTTCCATTACGTCCTGCGCCATCTTTCTCCAGAGACTGTAAGCGAGATCACCATCGGTGATACCGTCATCACAAAAGATATAGCTCCGATCATCACGGCGCTCAACAACTCTGAATGGTTCGTACCCAACGAACAGGCAGGCTGGTCGAAGCTGGTTCGTGAAGGTGGCGTGCCAATCGTAATAAAGGAGAAGGACGGGCAGACTTATAAGTTCACAGCCGGTTATTACTTCCTTGGAGAGACTCTTGTAAAGTTTCCAACCGGTGGCTATGCTATGAGCCGCAATCTCTCCAAGGCGATGGACGACGTCGGGGCGCCGCTTCCATAGATGTCCTGCTATTTATTTATATCCCACATCTTGTTGACTTTGTCTTCGTCGACGAACCTGCTCATAAGAGGGCTTGAGCCTTCTTTCCCTGCTGGTTTGTCTGAGCCATTTTGTGAGGGGTTGCCTGCCGCCTTACCCGGTCCTCTTCTTTCCGGTCGCCGCACTGAGCTTTTAAGTGAGCGAAAGAAATTCGCGAAAACGGAGTAAAGAACAAGCACGATAATTGGAAGGATGATTATTCCAGCGCCCCAAACGTATTTGCGGTCGAATTTGATTTTCTTGAGGTTGCCGTTGACCGAGTCTTGAGATGGCCCGGGCACTTGAGGATGAGGATTAGCGGTCGGTTGAGGCGAAGGTTCGGCGACTGTTGCCAATACTGACTGTGGCCCCTTTGGTGGTTCTAGTGGTTCGATTACTCCCTTATTGAGGAGCGAAGTGATGCAGCGCGCCAGAGGATCGATGGCGAAAGAGGTATCGCTCTTTTTACCCTGCCAGAAAGCCTGACCTGCATCTGAATTTCCGGGCACGAGACTGCGCAGGTTTTTCACCAGGGGATTGTCGAGTTCAGACAGCTTGTTTGTTATTGCGGATGCTTTGCTAAAACTGTCTTTTGCCTGATCGCCTGAACCTTCCCTTTGCGCACAGGTTCCCTGAATAGCGAGAACTTTGGCCACCTTAGCGCTGTCCTGCCCGAAGCGATCTTGGGCTATTGTCATCGCCTTTTCCAGGAATACTTTGGCTGAGGAAAAATCCTTTTGAGCGATGGAAATTATCGCCAATGTCATCAAGCACTCTCCTGTGCTTGGATGATCTTGGCCCAAAATCTTCTGTCTTAGAGCAAGCGCTTCTTCTTCTACCGTCAGAGCCTGAGCACTGCGCCCTTCGTTCAGGTAAATTTGGGCACAAGTATCAAGACAGTTGGCCCGCGAAAGCGACGCCATGCGCGAGTTATCAACAGCAATAGCCATGGCCTGTCTTATGTAGTTTTCCGCCTCGACCAGCTGACCAGCGAATAGCTGTGTCCGAGCCAGGCTAATCAAGCTCTGGCAGGTTTCTAGACTTTTGGCACCGGACAGCTTCTGACTCAGCTCAAGTGCTTGGTTCGCTTCACCCCTGGCTCTATCGAACAGGGCAAAGTCGAGGTGGACCTGACACAAGTCTTGCAAAAGTTGAGCTTTCTTGAGCGACTGATCGTTCAATTTGTTGAAGGCTACAAGCGCTTGCTCGAGCTGCATTCGTGCCTGGGGCAGGTCACCGAGCAAATAATTTATGCGACCCTGGTCAGCAAGCAGACCGGCCACTTTGCTGTCGTCTGCGCTGCCTGGTTTCTGGGAAAGATTGCTGTAGACCTGATTGTACTCGTGTAGTGCTTGCCAGTACCGACCTCTAACTTCGTCCAGCCGGGCGAGATCAAGCACAGAGGTATTGAATTCATCGGAGCTGGTCGATTTCTTGCCGGCCAGAGTGCGGGCAATGTTTAGATATTTGTCAGCGGACTTAAGCTTGAGAGCCTTCAATTTTTCTAGGCCCAGGGCCCGCACAGCGGCCCAATCGTTCAGATTGACCGTGGCATTCTTGTCTGATTCAACGGCGCTAGTTACGGATGGAAAGGAAAGAGCAAAGAGGAATGTGACCAGAAGGCCGAAAATAAGTCGCTGTTTTGGCATTGTCATATCGAAGATTGAGAGGCTGTCTTAAGGAATACACATGAGTTTCCTGATGAAATGCAGGCCTTGTAGACAAGGCCCGTAATCAGTCTAAGCCAGATTTGGGAAATTCTTGGGAAAATCAACGAGCTCAAGGTTGACATATCCTTGAACCTGCTTAAGGTTCCTGACCAAGCAGCGACGGCTAAAGGGTTGCTACCTTATCAAGAACAATATGGGCGGCGCCAATCAGGCCAGCCTGGTAACCCAACTCCGAGATAAATACCTGCACTTTGTCTCCAGGGTGGGAGAGGGTACGGTCGGACAATAATTCTGTCAAAAGACTTATGTCGACGCACTTGCTCAAGCCGCCGGACAGAATGAAGCAGTCTGGATCGAAGGTGTGTACCAGAGAGGTCAGACCAGCGCAAATGTGCTCGTGCCAGACGCGCATTACCTTCTGTGCCAGAATATCACCCTTTGCCGCCGCTTCGACGACCGATTCGGGAGTTAGCTCGCCCGCCTTAGCCTTAGCGACGAGAGTCGATTGAGCCTCAGTCTTGTCCTGGACGAATTCTTTTGCCGTAGCAATCAGACCTCGACCGGCTACGAAGGCTTCCCAACAGTCAAACAGCCCACAGGTGCACAGACGTTGATTGCCAAGGGAGATTCTCATATGCCCGCACTCACCGGCGCCGAAGTGAGCACCGCGATAGAGCTGGCCTTTGATCAATATACCGCCACCAAGGCCGGTGCCGAGGGTGAGCAGAATCACACATTCCTTATCCTTGAGATTGCGGGCGTGCGCTTCACCGTAAGCGGCCGCGTTAGCGTCGTTCTCTACGTGAACAGGCAGCATTGTCTTGCTTTCCAATACTTGCTTGAGCCTGGTGCCCGTCCAGCCGGGTAAGTTACCGGTTGAGCCGACGATTTCGCCGGTATCCGGATCGACGATGCCGGCAGTGGCGATACCGACGCCGGCAAGAACATAGTCCTTTTGGAAGGCGGATATGATCGCAACCAATTTTTCCAAGATCTTATCCCGCCCAACCGGGGTTGCTTCCTTGAGCGGTTCGCCGACAACACGGCCTTCGACAACCGGGGCCGCCAATATCTTGGTGCCGCCAAGATCAATACCAAGCGCCGGCATTTTCGTTTTGAGCAGTGAGTCTAGATCCCCGATGGTCGCCTTCCCTAAAGCCGGCATCAAATCCCACCTAGTTGCCCCTGGTCCGGGGTGCCTTTTAAGACTAGTTTATCGAATGGGACGGGTTGACCGTGCAAAATATTGAAACCGACCCGGTAATTATTCAAGACAAAATCGCGGCCGATAAGAAGTTTGGCATCGGGTGGACCAATGGCTGCTTGTAGCTGCCTGGCGTAAGCAAGTTTGGCGGTAAGGTTATAGCCAATCAGTGTACCTAACGTCAGGTAGTTATTGACTTTCACATCGCCTAGCATATATACCGACTGGGTACCTTGAATAAATTCGTCAAAGACAAAGGGCGAGGCACCGCGGACGGAGGCACTTGTGTAACCGGTCTGCATTCTCACCCGGCTCAAGCGCAAATCAAGAATCGGGCCGAACTGACCGATAATATTGGCGTCGCCGGTTGAATATCCGCGGGCGGCCACACCGCCGTAGAGGAAGCTCTTCACGCCCCACTTATCGTCGCCAACGCTGAATATAGGGTGCGATGTAGCGGTTATCTGTTCCTGAAGTCTAAAGGCTGACCTGAGGACATTAGAAGTTGGGCTGCCGTGCAATTGCGCGTTGGTTGAGCTGACGTTAACGAGGAGCGGATTATCCTGAGCCCATCCAGCTGAAGACCTGAACTGCAGAAGTCCAATATATGGAATGGTCGTGATCTGATGGACGTCCTTGACTTCAGCCATGAGGCGCGCTCTGGTCAGACCCATCATGCCGTCATCCAAAAATCTATTGATGCCTGATTGAAATCTGACACTGCGCCAGATTTTCGCTTTTATATCACCGACCAAAAGACGACTGTTGGAACCATAAGCCAGGTGGGTTTGGAAGTTCTTGTTGGTGTATGCGACGCGGGCAGCTAGACCCAAGCCACTCGTATTGCTATTAGTGGCCAGGTTGCGACCACCCAGGTTGACCATGGGCGACCAGGATAAGACGCCGTTCCTGCCAATACCGGTGTTAAATTGTGGACCAACGTTGAAGCCGCCAGTATAGAGGTTGCCGCCCAGGTAAGGGGTGGTCGGAATAACCACCTTTGTATCGGTTTGGCCGACGGTTGCCTGTATTTTTCCGACCGGGATGCTGAATGAACCAACTTCCACTCGGCCGCCAAAAATCGTGACGTTGTCGTTTTCTTTGTAGCGTTCGTAGACCATCCTCTTGGCCCTGAACTTGAAGCTCGGTCGTTGAGGAAGATAGCCGTCAGG
This sequence comes from Candidatus Melainabacteria bacterium, assembly GCA_003175915.1. Classification (GTDB taxonomy): domain Bacteria; phylum Cyanobacteriota; class Vampirovibrionia; order Obscuribacterales; family Obscuribacteraceae; genus PSRH01. The sequence continues at coordinate 5,631 of PSRH01000015.1, forward strand.
ATGAGACTTCTGGGTCATGACGCTCTCGCGATAGCTGAGCGGTCCGATGTTATAGTTCTTGACGAAGAAGAACGGCGAGGGCATGCTCATCGTGCCATTTTGGAAATTGAGACCGTCTTTCGTGCCGAAGCCCTTCCTGGCAATTACCTCTGAGCCGTTAATCTCGGTGTCAGGTTTGGTAATCAAATATTCATCCGAGGTTACTTTGAACTTGAAAGCACTACCTGTGGTGAGCTGTCCATTCCTGAGGATGCGGACATTGCCCCGGGCATCGATCGTCTGGTCGTTTTGATCATAAAGAATGCTGTCAGCTTCAAGCTTTGAGTTCTCGCCGCCGATAATGGCGACGGCGTTACCCGTGCCCAAGAATGTATTGGCATTTTGGTCGAACTCAGTGTCGTCGGCTACGATCTGTACGGTGCCCTTAAGAGTGGTGTCGCTGCCGATTGTATCTTTGTCGTCTTCTACTTCACCCTCAATTTTGCCCTTCTCGGCTGAAACCGTTTCAAGAGATGGCAATAGCTCGTCCGCGTCTGCCTGGCTCCTTGTGGCGGTCGCGTCGCCCTGGTCCGAGGAAGGTGGCGGCTCGCTAGGAGAAGGAGAAGTGTCAAGCTTGGGGGTGAGAGGTAAGAGCAGGGTGCCGGAAGGGGGCGCTGCATAAGAATCGCGATTGCCTGACGATGTTGCTGCCCACGCTTTCAGAGGCAAAAGTCCAATCAGTGATTGAGCGCTTATGGCGACGGTCAAAGCAAAGGCAAACAAGCGTTTGCTATCAGTCCCGGAACGTCGTTGCCGAATCAATTCGGCATTGCTAAGCAATCGCTCCAAGGGTAGCGAGAGTATTTTCTTCAAAATATTGCCCCACTGGTTCACCGCGTCTACCGGACTGTTCTTGCGGCTGGATGTCAACACCGAGCCTACATAGTATAGACATCTTCGGCACCGGTCAAGGAAAGCCTAACAATATTCGAATCCTTGTCATCCTTTACCTCGGGGAAATGGGCAGGCAGGCAGCCACAAAACCGTGAAACATTTGTTATGTTGTAATTGAGCGCTTTTGGTTCAGGGAATTTTGCAATAGGGGCATGCCCCTACGTTTTAGTCTCATAATTTCCTAGCACCATCCATCGATAATGAAAGGTCGAATATGAATCCCTTCGTTTTTGAAGCACCGACGCGTATTGAGTACGGAGAAGGCATGGCTGCCTCTGCGGCGGAGATCCTGAAAGGATTGGGTGCTTCGAAAATATTAATCGTCAGTGATCAAGGACTGGTCAAGAGCGGCGTCATTGCCCCAATCCTCAAATGTTTCCAAGAAGATCAAAGCCTGAGCACGTCGATCTTTACTGATGTCCCGCCTGACTCCGATGTTACCTGTGTCAACAAAGCAGCGGCCCAGGCAGCGAAGGATGGCTGCGACGGGGTACTGGCCATAGGTGGCGGTTCCGTTCTGGATGCAGCCAAGGTGGTCAATATAGCTCTCACTCTCGGCGGCGACGTTCTTGATTATCAAGGCATGAACAATCTCACCAATCGCCTTAAGCCGATGGTTGCGATTCCGACGACGGCCGGAACAGGCTCCGAGGTTTCGGCGGTGGCTATGGTCAGAGATGTTGCGGAGGGGAAAAAACTGCTTTATGGCAGCCGTTTCCTGGCCCCTGATGTATCGATTCTCGACCCCACCTTGTTAGTGTCTTTGCCAGCCAAGCTGACGGCGGCGACCGGCCTGGATGCGGTTACCCATTGTATAGAGGCCTACTCGGTCGAGGTGACCCGCTCCCCCTTAACCGATGTTCTATGCCTCGAAGGGCTACGCCTGCTTTTCCAGTCTTTACCGCAAGCCACTAAACATGGTGATGACCTGGAGGCTCGCTCCAACACAATGATTGCCGCCACTATGGCCGGCATAGCATTTACTAACTTGGGGGTGGGTGTTGTCCACGCGCTTGCTCATGCCACCGGCGGCCAGTTCGGCACGCATCACGGCACAACCAATTCAGTTTTTCTTCCCTATGGTATGCAATTCAACCTCGAGGTGGTGGCACCCCGCTATGCGACTATGGCCAGGTACCTCAAGTTGACCGACGACAAAAACGATGAAGTCGCCGCCCAAACCTTGATTGCCAGAGTCAAAGCTCTGTCTGGTGAAATCGGATTACCCAGCCGCTTACGAGACTTGGGTGTGCCGGCCCTCAAGCAAGACCAGCTGGAAAATCTAGCCTCTCTAGCCAACTCGGATCCTGCGATAATGTTTAACCCAAAAGAGGCGTCGGTTCAGGATATTATAGGAATATACGAGAGGGCTTACTGATGGCGATTTTTACTAGCACGGAACAGTTAAACGAAGTAATGGAAAGGCTTTGGAACAAAATCAAAGCCGATCCCGAGATGAGTCGACAACTGCTGAAATCGAAGCTGACGGTGCGCTTTTACTACCGCGAACCAGAGGGGAGATTGACACTCGATTGCAGCGATGGCAAAGAGATGAAGATATTTACCGGTGAAAACAACGTCAAGCCGGTGGTCGAAATGTTCATGAAATCGGACGTTGCTCACGAATTTTGGCTGGGGAAAGTGAATGTGCCCGTGGCCATTCTCTCCGGCAAAATCGTCTCCAAGGGACCAGTGCAAAGCGCCTTGTCTCTTCTGCCAGTGGTCAAACCGGCCTATGCCATGTATCCGGAAATCTTTGAGGCGGCCAGAGAGAAAAAGGCTGGCTAGGACAAAGACTAGCGCTTCAGGGGCTTAAAACTTTATCTGCTGCGAATAGATATTCGCAGATAGCGAACATATTTGTTATCTGTTCTTGGGCAATTACCTTTTTTAGTCCATAAAACTCGACACAAAGGCCGCAGGCCAAGACCTCAGTCCCTTGCTCCAGGAAGTTCTTCAGCACCTGGGCAAAGGGAGAATTCGGAGCAAGAAGCTTTACACCCGTATTCGCCAGTAATATAGCTTTGGGTCTATGACCTGACTGCAAGACGGTCTGCAGGAAGATATTGAGGAGATTAGTGCTGAAATCAGGATCGCCTTCGCCGAAACTTTCCTTAGTGATCAATATGACCGTGCCAATTTCGCTGCCTTTTGTTTCCAGATTGGCAAGGCTTGGGGATGTCCTCTTATGGCTATGCCTTATATCAGTGCCAGGCGTTTTTCTTTTTTGAGTTTCCCTAGCTGTGCCTGCCCGGCTAATTAGTACTCGAAAGAATTCTCCTTCGGCTTGCCACTCAAAACTGACTTTCTGGGAGCGGGCCAGGCGCTCAAGGTTCTGTACGTTGCTTGTGTCGCTGACCAGGGCGTCGATTAACTGAACGCTCTGATCGTCCAAAAGTTTTTTCGTACGCAAAACCGGTTCAGGACAGGCCAGTCCACGCAGATCGATCACTTTGGCAGAACCAGGTGAGCTGTCGTCCGTCATGGGCAGACCTCGATTGAGCCGCTTTTCCCTTTTGAAAATTCGCCAATAAAACTGGCTTGAATCCCTTCGGCAATGAGAGCCTTTGTAAGGCGAGGTGAATGATCAGGGCTGACTGCCAAGAGTAGGCCACCGGCAGTCTGGGGATCAAATAATAGATCGGCCATCGCTAAATCGACGCCGTCGCCAATGGTGGTGAAGGTCTGGAAGGATTGGCGATTGCCATAGGTGCCCGCCGGTAAGAAGCCTTCTGAAGCTAGTTTAAGCGCTTCCGGTAAAAACAAGACGCGGCTTACGCTCAGGGAAAAACGCAGATGCGCGGCTTGAGCCATCTCATGCAGATGGCCAATCAGGCCGAAGCCAGTCACGTCCGTAGCGGCGTGAACAGGAAAAGATTGGGCGATCGTAAGAGCGTTCCGGTTGAGAGTAGTCAGGTTATCGATCAGCACTTTGCTTGCCGACCCGGACAAAATTCCTGCCTTTTGTCCGAGGAGGGCTACGCCAGTTCCTATCGGTTTCGTCAATATAAGATGATCACCGGCCTTAGCACCACCATTGGTGAGGACCATCGAAGGAGCGACAAGACCTGTGACAGCCAGACCGTAGATGACTTCGCTGGATTGGATGGAATGCCCACCTGCGATAGTAGCTCCGGCTGCCTCCACTTGGCTAGCGCCACCTCGCAGAATCTCTTTTGCAACCTCTTGAGGAAAATCGCAGGTGGGAAAGCAGAATACATTGAGAGCGAATATCGGTCGCGCTCCCATAGCATAAATATCCGACAGAGCATTCGTCGCAGCAATCTTTCCGAATAGGAATGGATCGTCTATTAATGGTGGAAAGAAATCAATCGTCTGAACAATTGCTACTTCATCTGAAATTTTGTAAACGGCCGCGTCGTCAAAATCAGCTATGCCGGCGATCAATTCAGGCGGGTGCGTTTTTGACAGGCCGGCGACAATTGCTTTTAGTTCAGCCGAGCCTATCTTGGCCGCACAGCCCCCGGATTTGACGTTTGCTGTCAACTTATTTGAAGCAGTTTGAGAGTCGCTTGTCATAAAGTAAGTTTACCTAAGCGGTGCTCCTCTGTGTCTATCTTATAGACCTGGCGTTTTGCTGACGTTGTTGTTCAACTTTTTTGTTTGGTCGTGTTTGGCAATTTCGAATTTCCACGTTTTTGACAGCTCTATATAGAACGGTTGCTAACGCCTTTCAAAGGTTCGCGAAATGGCTTGCCATGCAGCTTTTGCTCATCTATCCTTGAAGCTTCCCAAAAAAGCTTTTATGTAAGTTTAGAAGGCAATCTCTATTTATGAGCGTTTGAGCCCTTTAAAAACATAAGGCATGAGTGTAGATTATTCCGCGAACTGTTTTGGGCTTACTGCATAGATGCTATAACTTGCGAACATCTTGCGGAGCGATTGGTTCGCGTGTCCCCCTTGTTTCCTCTTTAGAATTAGGACAAAAACTCAGATGCCGAAGAAAGTACTTGTGGCTCTGCCACCCGGGCTGCTGGAACA
>PSRH01000151.1 GCA_003175915.1 Candidatus Melainabacteria bacterium
TATCTGGATGCTTATCTGCGCATTGCTCTTCTCACTTCCGTATTGGTACCCGATGGCTTATTCGGCTCTCTCATTACTGCTCTGGGCAAAGAAAATTTCGTCTCTGGCCAAATAGTTTATGGAAGCGGCGTTGATCCCAGTATCGTTCTGCCCCTCGAAAGCGAAAGCGGTAAGGCTTCGGCCAGCCTGCACTACAACACTGTGAGGTATTGAGTGCACAATCAAGATCAGCCGTATCGAAATCAGATCACTCGCTTGAATAGCGGGAGCATGCTTTTACTTAGCTGCATGATCGGTATCCTGATTGTTATTGCAATCACGTTTCTATATGATTTCTTGTCCGTTTTCATCAATCGCCAACTTCTCAACGATCGCACTGATAGACTGGCTCTAGAGGCGGCTGCCAAGTTTAACGAAGGAGACCGTACCAGTCGCATGAACCATTTGCTTGTGCAGTCGCGCAACTTGATCTTCCTATCGCGCCAGACGTATGTGACGACGACGGCCTTGCAACCGTACAATCACTTGTCTCCGCTTGCTCATCAATTGCTCGAGCAGTCGCGCGATGGTGCCAAACTGCTTGAAAAAGAACAGGCCCGACTCGTAGCAGCTCGTCTGGCTGAAGTAAAGAAGAATATAATCAGTCCGTCTCTCAACCAAGCGGGATCATCTTTGTTCGGCAACATCTCGGTGGACGGACTGGATGTCGGCACCATGGACGGTTTCACTTCCGAGGTACCCTCAGCTTATTCCGCCAGTGATCTGAAAGAAAATGATGCGAAAGACCGCTATATAGACAAGAAAACAGGGGATTATTTTGGCGAAGTCGACGTCAAGCTACCCACTGAAGATCGAGATCTGTCCTTCAAGCTGAGTTCACTTCCGGTCGTAGCGAAACAGGGAGCCTTACAGAAATCTGCTCCCTACAAACAATATGCAACTTTGCGTAAAGACGGCGCTGATATTCCCTTTAAGTGCGAACAAATGCCGACGGCTGTGCGCTTGCAGCTGCACGCAAAGTACAGGGGATTGCTTACCAAGCAGGAATATGATCTCTCGGCGAATTCTGTAGCTACAGGGGCAGGCCCGGCATTCAAGTAACAATGTTTAGAGAAAAATGAGACGAGGAATAGGGCCTCTAGGTCCAAAGGCGCCCAGAATGATGCGACACAGACGAAGAGGACTTCAATTTGTTGAACTGACGGCGGGGCTCTTCGTCATCGTTATTATCGTGCTCGCTTTTATGGACATGAGCACCTTGCTTACGGCAGGGGCGCTCAACTGTTCTTTGGCCCGAGATGCGGCCCGGGCAGCTTCGACCGGACCGCCGGGGGCGCTTGCCGTTGGGGCAAATCGCAAGGTCGATGCGAGCGAACCACCCTACCAGCGAGCTGCTGCGGCAATTCTCAAGTCCAAACCCAATTCTGACTCATTCGAGCTGGCCAGCGAAATTCAAGTCGTCGAAACCGTCGAAAATCCAATTCCCTCGCAACCATATGGCGGGCCGGTTTCCGGCAATGTCAGCGTGGCCACCACCATTCTGGTTCATCCTCGATTCATCCTTCCTGTCGTTCACGTAGGCACCATCCCCCTCACCGCATCAGAGACATTCCCCTACACTTGGGTGATGAAATCGTCGCTTGTGCCCGTGTCTGAGAAGGACTCAGGTAATAACCAGAACAATAATCAGGATAGTAACTACAGCTCGGGCAGCTACGGCACCGGTAGCTATACTTCTGGCAGTTATAGCTCTGGCAGCAACACTCCCAGATAGCCTTAACCGCCCTATTGTTGCTCCTGGACGGAGATACTCTTGATCTTGTCGCCCTTGGCAATTCTGTTGACGACGTCCATACCGTTTATCACGCCGCCAAATATCGAATACTGTCCGTCCAGGCTCGGTTGCGGCGCCAGGGTGATATAAAACTGGCAACTGACCGTGTCAGGGTTTCGCGGAAAATGTGCCATAGCCACCACGCCAGCGGCATTGTGCTTTAATGACGAGTTCGTTTCCAGAGAGAGCAAACGGATTTGTCCACCCGGCTCAAAGTAAACGCCCGAGCCGTCTCCACGTGGATCGCCGCCCTGGATACAGAAGCCAGGCTCGACTCGATGAAAACTGGTATTGTTGTAAAAGCCGGTTGCGGCTATATCGATAAAACTTGCTACCGTGCGCGGTGCCAGCTTGCGAAATAGGCGGATCGTTATCGTGCCTTTTTCGGTTTCTATGAGAGCTATAGGATCAGGCTTTTGCGGATCTACAGGCGGTGGGGTGGGGCCGCTGCTGGGCGCTGCGGTACTGCCTGATGTTGCAGGTGGGCTACCCGGCGGTTGCGAAGAAGCAGCATTGTTTGACGAGGAGCCGCCAGTGGAGCTGCCTGACGTCCCTGGCTGCGAACCGGTCGGCAGGGTGATATCAGGAGGAACCAGGTCGGAGTCTAACTTACCTCCGGCCAACGCTGGTTGAGGTCCGGATTGCAATAATAGCCAGCAAGCAGCCAGGCAGACGAGATGCTTTGATCTTTTGGTTGATAACACGGAAGTACATTCCTTTAGGACCTGAATTAATTATCCATATTAGTCCGAATAGTGGTAATCAGTTACGGTTAACAACTTCGGGTGCAAAGTCAGGAAGGAGGCAGGTATAGCATCAGTTGGCGGGCCTTCCAATGCTTTCTTGAGAATCTCTTTCTTGCCCTGACCGGTTGCAACCAAAATGATTTTTCGGCTGGCCAGGATGGTAGAAATGCCCATGGTTATTGCCCTGGTTGGCTGTTTCGCCCCGTCCGCAAAATAGCTTTTATTGGCTTCGAGAGTAGATTCACTTAACCAGACGCAGTGGGTCCAGCTTGCGGCCGGCGTACCCGGTTCGTTAAAGGCGATATGACCATTTTTGCCGATGCCGAGAACGCAGAGGTCGAGCCCGCCCGCCTCGGCAATAACTTGATCGTAATTCTCGTAATAACGGGGATTAAAGCAATTACGCGCCTCCAGATTGGTAAACTCGTAAAGCTTGGAATGCAGAAAGCGTTGGAATGAATGAGTTTCGTCGACGTCTAAATAATCGTCCAAGGCAAAGCATTTGGCTTTTTGCCAGTTGATGTCCGTCCTTGCCTGGGTCCAGCGCGCCAATAATTCATAACAACCTGAAATCGACTTGCCGACAGGCAGGGCAAGGCGAGAGTCTGGTTTCATCCTGATCTGCTCGGATAGGTGGAGCGCCACTGTGGCGCTCATTGAATCATAACTCTTGCAAACGTGTATTTTCCCCGACCGATCAGCTTCCATTTTGTACTCTCTAACTCCTTGGGCGCGAGTTATTATTTAACCGTATTGGCTTCGTGTTTTAGCTAAAAACTTAGATCGCAGGGAACAATTATTCTGGGTCGCGCTACTGGGCGGGTTAATCGGACGGCAAGCAGCGTTGAATTCTAAAGGGCTTTTCTATATTTCCTTGTTGGTGATGCCACTGGTCATCCTGTTGTGCGGTATCTGCCTGGCTGTGGCAGCTCAGAACAGGCATCTGCCAAAAGCGACGTTTCCAAATTTTACGAGGTCAGCAGGCGACGAAGCCAATCTTCCTGGCTCCTACGGATTGCACCTCACTCCTGGGCTCGATCGCCCGAAAAATGCTGGGGCTCAGCGATATGACCCGGGCGAACCGGATTTGAACATGGCCGTCGTTCGCTGGGAAAGCAACAAGATGCCGTTGCTTATCTGGATCAGCCCAGGCCTGCAATTACCCGATTGTCCTGCCTCACAGCTCAAAAACACTAGAGTTGACCAGGTCACAGAGATGCTGCAGTTAAAGGAACCTTTCGCGGATCTGAAGCAAGCCATAGGTTGGACTCCGGAGACTAACGACGACGTGGCAGCCGGAATTGAGCAGTGGCGGCAATTCCAGGGTGAAGGTCTATTTCGATTTGCCTTTACTGATAACCCGCTCGACGCCAATATTTGCATCTTTTTTGTCGATGCCTTTAGAGAAGGAAGCGAAGCGGGCGGTATCATGCTTGGTGGCAATACTGCGGCTACGGTTTACCCAATAGCGCAAGCGCGCAGCATCAAAATCAAACAAAAGCCTGTGATCATCGAACTATCGACTCTAGTAAATTCAACGCCCCAAAAAATGACCGGTGCTGCTGCCCATGAATTCGGGCATGCCCTTGGCATTAAGGCTCACAGTCCCTATCGCGAAGACATCATGTACGTGGATAGGGTGGTCGACCAGCTATCGGCGGCTGACAAAGCGACAATCCGTTGGCTTTATCATCAGACGCCTAAATACGTTTTGTAGAAATTAGGAAGGAGTTCCCTGACAACCGTGAAAATCACCACAGGCGGTGCCAGATGAACCACAAAAAAGAAGATGAAATCAGGCGTCCCGTGCCGGCAAGGTCGTCCTTGCCGGCACGGGTTGAGTCGGACGAATCAGGACTGCTTAGTTGCGGACCCAGGCGTTGTCCAGATCCGGTCTCGTGCAAACGAAAGACAGTACGGGCGTGGTCGTCACCCGTACTGCCTTCCCGGCGGCTTGTCAATAAAAGATGGTCATCAGCATTTCGCGTGGCTCCGATTCAGCCTTCCCTGGTTTCCAGTAGAAGTTGACGCCGCCGCCAGCTTCCACATTGGGGATGCCCGCGCAGCCGGCCGGTCCGATGAAGACCCGACGGTCGCCGGCGATGCTTTCCACCACGTCGACGTGACAGATGTGGCTTTGGCCATCCGGCGCGGAGCTGGTGTACATCCGAATCTGCAAGACGCTGACCAGGTTGGCGGCGGCCAGTCGATCCAGCAGGTATTCCATGACGTCCTGGACGTTCTCCGCTTTGAACCACGATGGAAGCCAGGGAAGCATGCGCTGAAGCATTTCCCAGGCCGCCACGATTTGAGCTGGTGTCGTATCCTTTCCGTCGGTAAAGAGGACGACAGTGTCCACTGTTACCTCCTTGTGGGCGATTAAGAGGGGTGATCGAACTAGTGAATCAACGGTTTTTAGCCTTTTCCGCTTCCCAGAACTTTCTGAGCGCGGTAGCCTGAGCCTCGATCTTGGTTGTTTCAACTCGCCACTCCTCAGCGAGTTCTCGGAAGCGCTTGATCGTCAGGCGCGTGTTCTCATTCCAGCGCTTATCGGCGTCTTCTTCCTGCTGGGCAAGCCAGAGCCTCTCGTTGCTCAACATCTTGGAGAGCGCCTCTGTGTCTTCCAGACCCTTTGCGATCGCGGACCGTTCCGGACGAGCCAGATACCTGGCCTTGCCTTGCTCACAGAGCTGCACCTGGTCCTGGAGCTGGTTCAGGGACTCCACCAGTTTGATCACGAAGGCCTTTCCATCGTTCTCTTTCTTGGCCTTCTCCTTCTCGGCCCGCGGTCCCAAGAGGCCCAGGCCATAGGCAGCGAGTATAAGCAGGCAGAGAGTCAAGACAGCGCCTGCAGACAACCAGTCGAAACGACGCTTCTTCATAGTCTTCCTCCGAGAAGAGTGAGTTTGTGTGAGTATTTATTCGATCGGCGAATCTTTTGAGCGGGTGTGATTGCTTAGGATCCAAGGGTTGGATCAGGTTTAGCAATTGCGAGGGACTTGGCAATCTTTTTGGCGTGGGCGGTTAGTCCTGGAGCATCTTGATACGGAGCACAGGTTACTTTAGGAGCTGGGGAATGCTATTAACAAGCCCGGGAAAGTTGCGCGAGAGTGCTCGCTGACAAGATGTTTGGACGATGACTACGCAGTCTGATTGACAAAGAGTTCAGAACGGCCCGGTGATTAAACAAAGGCGACAAGCTTGGCCCAGCTGTATGAAGCAGTCGAGCTTGGTAGTGTCGAAATATCACTTCCGGATGACCAAAAACATGGCATCGTCACTTCGCGCCGCTCGTCGGCACCAGGTTTAGTACCAGTGAAGCGTGTACACAAAGCTTTAAAGTGAAGCAACTGGAATACTCAGGTGCAGATCACCCTGAGCAACACCATTGGCACTGAAGTTCGGTAAAAAGATATCGGTGGAGGGGCTGAACTCGTTCTCCGGTAGCCTGATTATTCCTTGCACCGACCCTTGCGGAGCAACAGTCGAGCTTAAGAAACGGCCTTTAACGAGCTTTTCTGGTTTGCCCGGAGCCTTAACGGCAACCTTAACTTGGACAGGCAGAGTTAAAGGCTGATCGCCGTTGTTTCTCAAGAGCACCGAGAGCGTCACTCCGGAACCGGAAAGGGCTACCTTTTCTAATTCCATGCTCACCGGTTGAGATGGCCGTGCCAATGAACTGTTTCTGGAATTCCTGGCCGCCCGTTTACTCTGAGGAATTGGTGGGGCCAGCTTCGGCATATCTGGATCCGCGGATAGTGCGGCGATCGTTTCGTCGTTCATAGGAGCCATTTGAGCGGTTTGGGCTTTGAGCAAAGGTACCTCGTCAGCTGCACCAGTGGTCTTAGCGATGCGATTCGATTGAGGCTGCACGGATAACGACTTTAGCGATTTCTGGGAGACTTTCTCAACCTTTTTCGCTTGATTCTTTTGGGCGATTCCGAGAGTACGCACCGAGCCTAAGAAATTTGCCAGCGAGGAGACTTCATCCGGATTTTGAGCGACGGTCAAAGGTGGGCGTAACTGGCCTGCCTCCAGTGGTACAGCCGTATCGCTTGCAGCGGCGCTAGCTGAGACCCGTCCTAAGTTACTGGTCGCCACAGCCTCGCTTTCGCTTTTCCCTTTGGCCAGATAGGCTCCTTTGTGTGCCTTCAAATTCTTCAGTGCTTTTTCCGCTTGATGATTTTTCGGATCTTCGCTCATTACCGCTAAATACATCTTATGCGCTTCGGGATAGTCGCCCAGTTTCTCCGCCATTTCCGCTTTGAAGAGCATGACCTGCGAATCTTTAGGCCAGTAACTCAAAGCTTCCGATGCCTTTTCAGAGGCTTCCTTGTAATCGCCGACACCGGACAAGGCCTTTGCCGACTCGAAACATTTTTGGGAGGCCCGCTTTGCCAGGGCGTCTTTTACGTATTTCCGGGCGGCCGGCAAGTGGGGATTTTGCGGATCCAATTTCACCACGACCCGGTATTCAGCTTGGGCTGATTCGAGATCACCGATTTGCAAATAGGCTCGTGCCAATCCGAGATGACCATTGGCTGCCATGGGATTGGCCGCCACCTGTCGCCGCCAGAGATCGAGAAGAGCTTCGGCGGCTGGTTTATCATTTGGTGAGAGGGAAAGAGCTTTGCTCAGGTCGCTATTGGCACCGACCAGATCACCCATGGCATACCTGTAGAGACCGCGCTGCTTCAAGGCGTCGCTCGAGTTGAGATCTATTTCAAAACCCTGGGTATATTGGCGCATCGCCGCCGCCGTAGCCTTTTGAAGAGCAGCGGCGTTACTGATCGCCGAATAGGCGTTGAGCTGAGGGCCGTTGGCATATCCCGAGTAGCCGTTGCCGTATCCCGAATACATGTTGCCCAGGCGCGAATAGCCCCCCTGATAGACTCCCGAGTAATCCATACCAGAAGATAATCCGCCACCGAGATCGATGGCGATTGGTGGTGGTGGCGGTACCAAGGTTTGATCGGATCTACCTGCATAGGCAGCGCTCGCCGCCGTGAAAACAATAAAACCGGGTAATAGCAGTGCCGTGAAGCGCTTACGGGAAACTGGCAATTTCGTTTTCTCCACCCTTTTTGATTCGAACAGCATTTTATTCTGGTTTGGGTTTTTGGTCACGAGTTGTAAATAATGAGATAACTAGTTGGATTGCGGGACTGAAGCTCAATGGATGATAGGCTGTGCTCGCCGAAAAAGATGACGTATCGTTGAAGAAGCGTGTTCTCGGGCGGTTAGAGACAGGGCACGGCAGCGGTTGTCTGCTGTACAATTCCAGTAGAACTGAGCGCATTTTAACCATGTTGCCGGCTCACTTGAAAAGCTGGCAAAAAACGCAAGCGTAAGTATCTCATATCTCCTTGAGATCTAGGTTGGATTTAACAAGGAATTTCTGGTTGGACGAAGAAAAGTTGAGGACGGAAAGCATGGTAGGAACGATCAAGGATCAGGACGTAGCGCTAAGCGAACGGGTCAACAATTTAGTAAGGCGTGCTCGTCTGGCTGCTGCCGTATTTACTCAATACTCGCAGGAGCAAGTAGATGCGATTGTTCGGGCCATGACCATAGCAGCAATCGATGCTGCCCAAAAGCTAGCTCTTGCCGCGCACGAAGAAACGAGGATGGGCCTGGTAGAGGACAAGATGCTCAAGAATCTGGTTGCCTCTGAATTCCATTACCATCAGATCAAGGACAAGCGCACGGTCGGGATCATTAAGGAGTTTCCTGAAGACAACATGGTCGAAGTAGCCGAGCCGGTAGGCGTTATTCTCGCTCTGGCGCCGGTGACCAACCCAACCTCGACGGTGATCTTCAAGAGCATGGCCGCCGCTAAAACAAGAAACAGCATTATTTTCAGCCCGCACCTTATGGCTGCCGATTCTAGCAATATGACCGCCAAGATTCTTTATGAGGCGGCACTGGCAGCCGGTGCGCCAAAGGACTTCATCACCTGGGTGGAAAAGTCACCGAGATTGCGCAGAGAAACAGAGCTGATGATGGTGCATCCTGAGGTCGATCTCATTTTCGCCACTGGTGGCACGCAAATGGTGAAAGCTGCCTACAGTTCCGGCAAGCCGGCCATTGGCGTGGGCTCAGGTAATACACCGGTTTACGTCCACAAGACAGCCCAGATCGCTTCTGCGGCTATGGACATCATCATCTCCAAGACTTTCGACAACGGCACAGAATGCCCTTCAGAACAAACCCTGATTATCGATTCGGCAATCGCCGAGCCACTATTGGAACAGTTCAAGAAACTCGGTTGTTACGTGTGCAATTTGGAAGAAGTCGAGAAGGTTGCCGACGTGGCGATAGATCCGCGCAAGGGTGGCATGAACTACAAGCTTGTCGGTCAACCAGCCGATACGATTGCTGCTCAAGCTGGATTGAAAGTCCCTAAGGGTACCAAGGTTTTGCTTTGTCCACTCCAGGGAAATTTGCGCTCGCATCGTCTAGCCGTTGAGAAACTAATGCCAGTTCTGGGCTTCGTTACGGTCGACTCCGAGCAGGAGGGGATTAACAGGGCGCTAGATATCAACTACGCTGGTGGTACTGGTCACACCGCGGGGATATTTGCCGACGACGACGGGGTAATTGAAAGATTTTCCGACGCGATCAATGCCGGACGGGTAATCGTCAACTGTCCAACCTCGATTGGCGGACTGGGTGGCGTCTATAACAATCTCAACACCACCCTGGTATTTGGTTGTGGTACCGGTGGCGGCAACATCACCACTGATAATGTCGGCATCAAAAATCTGATCAACTACAAACGGGTACCCAAACGGAGCAATTTCAGTCTGACTTTCCAGACTACCAAGAACATTTACATCAATCCTGGCAGTATCGATAATCTACGGAACTTGAAGACGAAGAGCGCTTTCATCGTCACGTCCGCCTCCGCTGGCCGCCGCGGCCATTTATCGGCTGTGTTGGAGCGTCTGCCCGGTGATTGTCGGGTCGATGTCTTTAGTGGCGTAGGCGTCGAGCCGGATTTCTCGACGATCCAAAAGGCCCTCCAGCAGATGCGCCAGACTCAACCTGATACGGTCATCGCACTTGGTGGCGGCTCCGTATTGGATGCTGCCAAGATCATCAGGCTATTTTACGACTACCCCAATCTCAGAATTCAGGAAGTAGCCCTCAATTTCCTCGATTTCCGCCATCGCTTAGCGGTCTTCCCCACAAAAATGAGTACACAACTGGTGGCGATTCCAACGACATCCGGCACTGGTTCCGAAGTGACTCCTTTTGCCGTGTTCAAAGACCACGAAACTCATCGCAAGGTGTCGCTAATTGACGAGTGTCTGCTTCCTGATGTGGCCATCCTTGATGCCAATCTGACCAAGTCATTGCCGCGCGAAGTTACACTCGACACGGCATTTGATGCTCTCACCCATGCCCTGGAGTCGCTTGTCTCCACTTTCGCTTCGGACTACACCGACGGCTTAGCGCTGGAAGCGATGAGGCTGATATTTGAAGCACTGCCGGAGGTGCTCAAAAACGGCTCGAGCGTTCTCTGGCGCCATAAGTTACACAACGCCGCCTGCCTGGCTGGAATGGCTATAGGTAACGCTTCAGTTGGTATTAATCATGCCCTTGCCCACAGTCTCGGCGCCCACTATGACATTGCGCACGGCCGTGCTAACAGCGTCTTTTTACTGACGACACTGGACTACAATAAGAGAATTCCCAGCAAATTTATGTCGGTTTCAAGCTATCCGCTCTGGGTTGCTGATCAGAAATACGCTCGGGCTGCTCAGTTCCTCAACCTAGTACCAGCCCAGGGGGCCAGTAATGTAGCCGTCTCCAGTAACCTGCTCAGCGACGAACAAAGGCAAGCTCATATTAAAGCTCTCGAGCGGGCGGTTTACGATCTGGCTGAGGCTGTTGGTCAGCCGAAATCAATCGCTGAGCTTGGTATCAAGCAGGAGGATTTTGCCAAGGCGCTTCCGGAGCTGGTGCGAGCTGCTTTCGAGGACATGGCTTTGAGAACCAACCCGCGTTGTCCGCTCATCAAAGAGGTCGAATCACTATTCGTGCACGCTTATCCGCCACGGCAGCGTCCATAAGCCAGATCGCGTTCCCACCATCTAATAGACAGGACTTCCCAAATGAAGGAAAAACAGACCCGCAGACTTATAGGTGAGCTAAGGAGCAGTGTCGATGAGATCGATAAGTTGCTGGCATCCGGTAAGGCCGATCTGACCGTCGACTTTTCAGCCTGCACTTTCATTTCTGTTGAGGGACTTGAGTGGTTGGAAGAAATGCTCATGCGGGCTGCTTCTTTGCAGGCGAATGTCAGCTTTGTCAATATGCCGCCGCCGATCTATAAAGTTTTCAAAGTCGCCCATATCGACAGCATTCTGCAGGCGAGCGGCTCGCCGCCTCCAGCCTCAACTGGCGCAGCAGCGTGCTAGCAAAGCGCTTCCTCTGCTGCTAAGATCAAAGGGCGGTCGAGATCGGCAGGCTTGCGATCGCAGTCGGCGAAAGGGGGCCTCGCTTTTGAGCCATCCGCAAGATAACGTTTCGGTTGAGCAGGCGAACAAATCTGGTATTGCCGGCGGTGAAGAGCAGCTTGCTATTAAAACGATTGGACTGACTAAACGTTTTGGCGAACGCGTTTCCGTCGACCATCTTAATCTAGCTGTTCGTGCCGGGGAATTGTACTCTCTGCTTGGTGACAATGGTGCCGGCAAGACCACGACGCTTAATATGTTGACCACTTTGCTGAAACCGACTGAAGGGGAGTTCTATATCTGTGGTTTGAACGGCCGCACTCAGTCGGAGAAAATCAAAGGGGTTTTCGGGATTGTTTCTCAGGACGTGGCCATATACAACGAGTTGACGGCCTACGAAAATTTGCAGTTTTTGGCTGACCTCTATGGACTACCGGGTCGATTCGCGCGTCAACGCATTCAGCTTCTTCTGGAGCAAGCCGGTTTGGCGGACAGAGCCAATGATATAGTCGGGACATTCTCGGGCGGCATGCAGCGCAAATTGACGATTGCCGGGGCACTTTTGCATGAGCCTACCGTCTTGTTTATGGACGAACCAACCGTGGGTCTGGATCCAGTTTCACGGCGTCAAATTTGGAGTTCGCTGACCGAGCTGCGTAGTCAGGGCAAAACTATTTTTCTTACTACACACTACCTAGAGGAAGCGGAGATTCTTTCAGACCGCATCGGTATAATTCGCGAAGGCAAACTCGTTGCCGAAGGTACGATAAACGAGCTAAGGGACAAAATTCAGGCAATCAGAAAGATAGTAGTGAGGGTGGGTAAGCGCGTCGATCAAAGCGTGATTGAAACCAAGCTCAAGCGCCTGGCCGTTAGGTTCCCGGATGCAGTCACTTACGATTCTTTGCACAATACTCTGGCCTTCGACCAACCAAAGGATTTGCCCCTGGTGACGTATTTGCAGGCAGTTTTGGCTGAGCTGAAGGGTGAAGAAATTCCCTTTTCAAAATTCGCCACTGTCGAACCAAGCCTTGAGCAAGTGTTTCTTGCTGTTTCGTCGCAAGGTATGGCCGAACCTGTAGGCATCCACGGTCATCTTGATCTTGATTTTGAGTGACTTCGATGAAACAAATATTGGCCATCATGAGTAAGGATATACTGCAATGGACGCGTCGTCCGCTCTACTTCATCGCCAGTATCTTGCTTGCGGTGCTGATCATTTCTGCAGTGGGCAACACCATAGTCGGAGCCAGCGACATCCCCTTTGGCCTTTATGACCCTGCCCAAATAAGCGATCTGGACAAGCAGCTGCTCGAATCAAAAAGATTTGTCGTTCGCCACTACAAGAATCTAAACGAAGCAGAAAGCGACCTGGTTAATGGCAAAATCGTCGCCCTGGCCAATGTTTCGCAGGATGCTCTGGAAGACTCAATTCAAATTATTACTGAAGGGCATAATCCGCTGGTCGACGACCAGATTTCCATGGGACTGCTGGCCGCACTCACTGGAAAATCGGCAGCACTCAATTTACCCTTGCATTCAACGTCCGTCTTTCCGACGAAAATTTCCTTGCGGGACTTCGTCACGCCGGGACTGGCCGCCTACCTTTGCTATGTTCTGGCTTCCATGAACTTGGGGTTCTCCTGGATCTATGAGTGGATGGAAAAAACTTATCGGCAGATCGTTCTGGCGCCGAACGGCTTGAGGGCTGCGATTATTGCTAAAACAGTGACGGTCACTATTGAAGCTTCCGTTGTTCTCTGGTTGGCCTTGTGCATCACCGCCCCGATTGCGAAATTTACTCTTGGCAGTAACTTTTCCGGTCTGGTTCTCTGCACTCTTCTTTCGATGTTCTGCTTCACCTGTATCGGTCTGGCGGCCGCTTGCCTGCTCAAGACGATCCGTATTTATACGATGACAGTCTCAATTACCGGCGTGGCTCTCATGTTCGTCAGTGGTATAGTCATCCCTGTTCAGGCGATGCCGGCCTGGCAGCAGCTGGTGGCGAAATTGTTTCCCATGTACTATTCTGCCGACGCATTCAAGGGCGTCATGCTGGGTGTGCCGGCCGATTATCTGCGCGACATTGTAGTGTTGTGTTGTTGGGCCGTTACCGGCTTGACGATTTCGAGTATTCTTCTTCAGCATCGAAAGGCAGCGATGTGAGTCATGAAACCACTTCTTGTCCTATTCCTCTTTATTTCTCTTGCGCTCTCTCCTGTTTACGCTGATGAAAGCAAGGCGACTGTGCAGGCGCTTGTGGACATATTCGTTCACTGGAGCGGTTCGGCGAATGATAAAGCCTCATACGCAAAAGCGGCTCAGTATATAGACTACCGGCTGATGTCAGAGCGTGTACTGGGACAGAAACGCTGGGACAGTTTATCAGGCCAGGACAAGAATGACTTCACATCAGCCTTCCGCGCCGTGATTGAAAAGCGCTACTACCCGCGCTGGCGCAGGATATTTCGCAATGCCTCTATTACTTATCTGAATGAACAATCTGTCAACGGCGACACTTTGGTCAAAACCCGGGTAAAGACGGGCGATTCACCAGAGGACATCACCTGGACACTGGGTGGTGCCAGTAAAGTAGTCAGTCTGCAAGTCGGTGAGCGAGATTTGATCAAGCGCGCCAGTCTGAGATTCGAGAAGAAGCTGGCAAAGAGCAACTTCAAAGACTTTCTTGCCTGGCTCAAAAAGGAAAGCCAGCACGCCTCATCATCTGATATCGGCGATGCTCAGGACACGGACAAGTCCTAAGAGGAGCAGGCAAGAATTTGGTGTTTAGTTCGGGGACTGGCTTAAGATCTGCCAGCAATCGGAGGCGATCGCCCAATCTTCCCGAGCACTGATCACGAGCACCGGTACGGATGAACCGCGCTTACCGATATTGCCATCGAGTCTGGTGCTCTCGTTAAGAGCACTGTCGATCTGGACGCCGAGCCAATTTAATGAGCCGCACACTGATTGACGCACCAGAGGCGCGTTTTCGCCAACGCCAGCAGTGAATACCAGGCAGTCGAGGCGTTTGAGCGCGGCGCGCATTTCGGCAACGTAGCGGCATATGCGATAGACGTACATATCAAAAGCGAGCTTGGCCCTCTGGTTGCCCTTCTTCATTTCGTTAATGACGATGGCCAGATCTGAACTCAAACCCGAGATTCCTTTCAAGCCAGAATCATGATTTAAAACGTCATCGAGTTTCTCTGCCGACATGCCCGAATTGCGTAGTAAATAAATCAAAAGGCCGGGATCGATTGTGCCTGAGCGCGTCGACATCATCAAACCTTCCAGCGGCGTGAAACCCATGGTTGTGTCCACACTCTTGCCGTTCTCAACCGCGGAAAGCGAACAACCGCTCCCAAGGTGACAAACGATCATGCTCAGACTTTCCAGCGGTTTAGCAAGCATCTGAGCAGCTCGCTTGGCGCAGTACTGGTGATTGATGCCGTGAAAGCCGAATTTGTGAATGCCTAAGTCTTCGTACCACTGGTAAGGGACCGGATACAAGCTGGCATAAAGAGGGAGGGTGCGATGGAATGCTGTGTCGAAAACGGCCACTTGCTCAACCTTTTCCGAGAGCAGTTGTTCCATGGCATTGATGCCGGTGAGGTTGATTTTATTGTGCAGAGGAGCGAGTTGTTCAAGATTTTCAATATCCGCTTTCACCTGGGCATTGATTTTCGTGCTTGCCAGATACTTGGTGCCACCATGAACAATTCGGTGTCCGACAACGCTTATCTCACTCAAAGAGTTTATGAGCTTCTCTGGACCGCCGGCCAGCCCCGATAACCGTTCTTTAAGCATCTCGATCCATTTCTCGCTTTCCACTTCCTGCCATTTAACATCCAGCTTCGCTTCCCAATCAGGCTTTTGCGGGACTTCAGGCAAACCCGCGCCGATCTTGAAGAACGATATCTTTTGACTGCTGGAGCCTGCGTTTAAGACCAGAATATTCATATGCGGCGAGGATTGGGGGACTCCGCCAGAGGACAAGTTGCCCCTTTTGGAAATTTAATATGGTTGATGGCGTTCAGTGAAAGTCTGCATAGGCGGACGCTATAAGTGTTGTCATTTAGTGTATAAAGGCCTTGGAGGAGTAGTTTACGGGAGCAATCTATGGTCAAGGCAGGGCTTGAGGATATAGTAGCTGCATCGTCGGCAATTTGCGATGTAAATGGCAAAGAGGGCCGGCTTATTTATCAGGGCTACGATATCCATGATTTAGCCGAGCATTCAACCTTCGAGGAGGTTATTTATTTGCTCTGGTTTGGCCGCTTGCCGAATAAGTCGGAGCTGGAAAAGCTTTGTAAGGAATTGGCTTCCAATCGAGCTCTGGCACCGGAAGTAACCGCTGCCATGAAGCAGCTTCCCAAGACGGCTCCGCCTATGGAAGTACTGAGAACTACGGTTTCCCTCTTGTCGATTTATGACCCCGATGGTTCGAACGACAGCCGCGAAGCCAACATCCGCAAAGTTACGAGATTGATGGCTCAGATGCCAACCATCGTCGCCTACTGGGACAACATTAGAAACGGCAAGGAACTTAAGCAACCGAAGCCGGATCTGAACATGGCTGCGAATTTTCTCTATCTCCTTAAGGGAGCCGTTCCTGACGATGTGAGCACAAAGTCTCTGGATATCGCTTTGATTCTGCACGCTGATCATGAATTGAACGCCTCCACTTTTGCCGCTCGTGTAGCAGCGGCCACGCTCACCGACGTCTATTCGGCAACCGTGGCAGCGATCGGCACATTGAAAGGGCCTCTTCATGGAGGAGCCAACCAAGAAGTGATCAAAATGCTGCTCAAGATAGATAATCCGGCTAACGCGGCTCAGTATGTCCACAAGCTTTTTGAAGAACATCAAAAGGTGATGGGCTTCGGTCATCGTGTCTACAAGACTGAAGATCCGCGCGCCTTTCATTTGCGCAAGATGTCGGAAGCGCTGGGCAAGCGCACCGGCGAAATGAAGTGGTTTCAAATGTCCCAGGATATCGAAGAGATGATGCTCAAAGAGAAGGGCTTGTATGCCAATGTCGATTTCTATTCGGCATCGGTATACTACATGCTCGGCATCCCCATAGATTTATTCACGCCAGTCTTCGCGATCAGCAGAATGTCTGGCTGGGGCGCTCATATTCTTGAACAATTGGCGAATAACCGCCTGATTCGTCCGCGCGCCGAATATATCGGCAAGAGCAACCTCAAATACGAACCGATAAGCAAGCGCTAGTCGCTTCCCGATCCGATGTTCATTCATTCCCAATCGATGTGATCGCCGCCGTCGATAAATAGGCATTCGCCCGTGACGAATGGATTGTCCAGAAGGAAATCAACGCCTTTGAGAAGATAATCTGGATGCCCAGGTATCTTCAATAGTGCGTGGCGGGCTCGCTTTTCTTGATAATTAGTGTTCGGTTCGTCGATCGGCTCTTCGATTGCAGCCGGGGCCAGTGCGTTCACCCTGAATTTGGGTGCTAGTGCCTTGGCGGCAAGCTCCGTAAAATCGAAGAGCATCTTTTTACTGAGCGCATAGGCGAAATATCCCACATTTGTTCTCACGACCGTGGTATCGACAATATTGATGATGTTGCCGCGTTGGCAGATTTTAGCAAATTCGGAAGTCATTAAAAACGGCGCCTTCAAGTGAACTGCTATGTTTTGCTCCAAGAGATCTTGGCTGGTTTCTAAAAAACCGGCCCGTTTGAAGACGGAGGCGTTGTTGACCAAAAGGTCAATTTGCCCGAGGCTTTCAGCAGCTTGCTTGATCAAATCCAACGACTGAGCCGAACTAAAGAGATCAGCCTTTAGCAAAACACAACGCCGGCCAAGACTTTCAATATGTGCCTTAGCTTCCCGTGCCTCTGCTTCAGAGTCATGATAGTGCAAGGCAATATCGAAGCCGCGTTCGGCCAGATGAAAAGCGAGCGCACGTCCAATGCGCTTGGCCGCTCCCGTTACTATTGCACCTGGCTCGGCCACACCACTCTCCCTCAGCTTTCCGCACGCGCCTGGTATGACAAGAAGACGCTCTCAAGGAATAGTTCCGCATTGGCCTGATTGGTTGGTACACCAAGCTTCTGAGCGAAGTACTCTTCAAGCTTATTTGCTACGGCAATTCTATGGCTGCGATCCAGTTGTTGGCGTCTCTTGAGAAAACTCAGGAGCAGTTCATACTCTTCGCCACTAATTCTTCCTGCATCGAATGCATCGCTTTCAGAAAGCTGGGCGGTAAGCTTGAGATCAGTTGTGGAAAAACTTGTTTTGCGCTCGCGAATGACAATCGTGTTAGCGGCCAGATCGCCAAGGCGGCGCTCCTTCGGGTCAATGATCATTACCAATAGACCGATGAGAAGAAGTCCCTCGTCAATCACTCGAAGAAGATTGCGAATGAATACCGATGAGCGTGAAACCGGCTGGCCGTTTTGTTCGATCACTCTAATCCCGGCAACTTTCTTTCCTGGCGTTAGCCCTTGCCAGGCTGTCTCAAAATAGATGAAGTAGCCAAAATAAATCAAAAAGCTGAGAACGAAGCCGATAACTGTAACAATAACGGCAATAACAACTCTGGCTGAAGGTAGGATTGGGGCGGTGCCGATGAGATAATCGATACACCAGCAGACTATGGTCACGCCAGTCATCAATCCGTAAGTCAGAAGGGTATCGATCAAGCAGGCTAATATGCGGTTGCCTGCACCGGCAAGTTCCAGGTGTAGGTCAACGTTTTCTGGGGTAGAGATTAAATAGTCCGGAACTGACAAGACTTTCTCCGATGCAATGAACGTTCAGCGTTGGCTCAAGACAAGAAGACCGAACTGGGAAAGGCTCGAACAGCTTGTCAATCTGATCGAACGCCAGGGTAGTTCGGGACTTTCGCGCCAGCAGTTGCAAGAGCTGGGACGTCTGTACCGTTCCGCCTCAGCGGACCTTTCCAGGGCCAGGGCATTAAAACTAGGACAAGACGCACAATCGTACCTGAATAATTTAGTTGTCAAAGCGCATAACCAAGTCTATCAAACACGAAAAGATCATTGGCAAGATCTGGCCAAATTTCTCTGGGTTCGTTTCCCCGCTCTGGTAAGGCGGCACATTCTTTATGTGGGGTTCGCCACTGCCTTATTTCTTACGCCATTCTGGATCGGTTACGTCTATGTCCAAAAGGACGCTCACTTTGGACAACTGGAGTTGGTTAAAGGGCACCCTTTAATTTCAGATGAACTCTGGCATACCATTGAAGAAAAGAGAATGTGGACTGACAGCGCTGAGAAAATGAGTCCGTTGGCAAGTACTCTGATTGCCACCAACAATATCCGTGTTGCCATCTTAGCCTTTGTACTTGGGATTACATTCGGTTTCGGTACGGTCTTTGTCCTTTGTCTGAATGGTATCTCAGTCGGTACTATACTTGGTGCCTGCCGGCTTTACGGCATGGATGATAAGCTCCTCGCTTTTGTGGCTCCGCACGGAATACTAGAGCTGAGTTCGATTTTTATTTGCGGAGGGGCGGGACTTCTGCTTGGCAAGGCATTGCTCTTTCCTGGGGAGTGGCGGCGGGTTGATGCTCTCAAGCTGGTGGCCAAGGATGCGCTGTATTTATTCGGTGGTTGTGTTCCATTGCTCACCGTAGCCGGCCTGATCGAAGGCTTCATTTCTCCGCGCACTGATCTGGATCCGAACGCCAAATATCTGGTTAGCATAGCGACGATGGTCTGTTTGATTATTTACCTTTTCGCTCCGCGCACTGAGGATGCTTGGAAGGGTTCCACAGAATCTCGGCTAAAATAGATTGGTCAATCCAGCCTGGCCTCAGGCCCAACAACTTCACTTCTAACCTTGCAAACTATTCACGTGGCACCCCCAGTTCGCCCCAAGAAACGACGGCTTCCGCCGGGCCAGCGTCTGATCAGATATCTAGAACTGGCAACCATCGCCACTTTTCTGCAAGGTCAATTTTTGCCAATCGATCAACTGACAAAAAACACCTTCTGGGCAAAGGAGCAAGTAAAGGTTGTACAGCCGTTCGCTTTGAGTGAGAGATGCGACGATCTTGAAAAGCGGCTGACAGATATGTCTTTGCTAAAGGGGATGCATACGGGCGTATTTCTTGTTGAGCCGAAAACAGGCAAGTACGCCGACGTCAATGGCCATGATCAGTTCGCTGCCGCCAGCATTATTAAACTGCCTGTGCTGGTGAGCTTCTTGATTCATCTCGATCGCAAAGAAATAAAAATGGATGAAAAGCTTACCCTCCGGCAAGACCTTATGGCAGCCGGATCCGGCCATCTGCAGTGGCGCAAGGTGGGTAGCAAGGTGACGGTGCGTGAAGCAGCTGAGCTTATGATTACAGTCTCCGACAATACCGCCACTAACTTGCTCATTGAAGCGCTTGGTGGAAAGGCCGGCTTGAATGAAGAGTTTGCTCGATGGGGCCTGACGCAAACGAAAATAAACAATATGTTGGGTGACTTTGAAGGAACCAATAAGACAAGCCCATATGATCTTGTTTATTTGCTCGGTCGCATCGATCGCGGTGAGCTCGTTTCCCCAGCCAGCCGTCGCTGGATGCTTGCTGTTATGGAAAGAACGAGGATTCGAACGTTATTACCTCAGGGTATCGGGCCGGGAGCCAAGATTGCCCATAAAACCGGTGACATTGGCTGTATGGTTGGTGACGCCGGCATCATTACCAGCCCTTTAGGCGTGCGTTATCTAATCGCCGTACAGGTGGAACGCCCTCGCAACGACAGGCGCGCCAACGTGCTGGTAAGGAATATTTCTAAAGAGATTTACAATACTTTGGTTGTGAAGAAAGCTAGTGCGCCTGTGCCTGGCCCCACCAACCATTGAAGACCAGCGGTGGATAGCGAGCTTGCTGCGAGATTAGAAAGAATAATACTCGACAGCTTCGTCGGAGAGGTTCTGCCTGCCATCCGCGATGTTGCTCTTCCGGAATGCTGGCTTGCCGGCGGAGCTGTGCGCAATACCGTCTGGAAGGCGCTCTATGGAGATAAATGTCAGCTTGGTATCAAAGACTTCGATGTCGTTTTTTTTGATCGATCAGGAGATAGGCAGCAGGAGAGAGCGGCTAAATCGAAACTGGAAGACCGCTTTCCGGGTGCGCAATTCGACGTAAAGAATCAAGCCAGCTTTGGTGTCTGGCGACCCTGGCGGACGTCCTTCACCAGTACAGCCGACGGTGTATCCAACTGGCTGCACACGGCTACAGCCGTAGGGGTACGCGTCAACCAGCAAGGCGAATTTGACATACTAGCGCCGCACGGATTGACAGATCTCTTCGCTGGAGTCATCCGACCCTGCCCTAGCAATGTGGACAATCCAGAAGCCCTGGAAAAAGGCTTATCGTTTCAAGCTGGATGCCCTGCTTTACTGATTCTTTCCTAGGGACTGCTCTGGAGCGTATTCAGTCCCCGTCGAGTGCTGCTAACTTAACGATGTCCTCATCAAGGATCGCAAGGATGACCGTATTTGTCGATGAATGTGGGATCCCATGCTGCTGGCATATCTGATTCGGGCGACTGGGCAACGCCGTTGTGAAATCTTTCCGCATCCTCCGTAGCTAATGGTGTGGATGTGTGGTAGATGATGTCCGATGTTGGATCCGCTCTGCTGCAGTGCGATCCGTGAAAGACATGATGAGGAAACTCTTGCGGGAACGCCTTTTCACCTGTCGTGTCAATGTAAGCCAATTTGTCATTATCGAGTAGGACCAAACAACGTCCCTCTCTGAAGAAGTCAGCTTGCAAGAATTTAGGTTGTATGGCTAGCTTGCCGGTTTTATCTATGAATCCGTACTTGCCATTGATTAGGACCGCAGCCAGTCCTTCAGAGAAACCAAGCGCCGAGTCGAATGTAGGGGCAATCACAAAATTACCCTCTCGATCGATGAAACCCCATTTGCCGCGCCGCCCAGTGTCTGTATCGCGATTTATTTCAACACGCAGTGGAATAAGCTCGTCATAGATAACGCGAATCTCCTCGACAAACACAGCAAGTTCGTCAGAGCTAGCACGAGGCACTTCTACACACGCCGGAGCAAGTTCGTCGTAGGTTTGGCCATATGCTAACAAGTCTGCAGGTCGGTATGAATAGAGAGATTGCGAATCACTCGCCACTGCACTTTGCGAAAATACGCTGAGCAACCCTAGTGCAAGGACGAATGTGCGAGGCACTAAATTTCCGAAAGTCATATTCGCCCTCATTTAATCTAGACCAGCGTTAGGATATATTTTTTTTGATAGCAGAACTGTCAGGTGGAATACCCTGGACTGGCATGCCCTTGAGCGACTTTTTTGACCTAGTGTGGTTTGCACGACATATGCCAAAAAGTCGCCTAAAAATGCTGCTGGGTCTGTAGTAACCCTTGTTACCGGCAATGAGGTGTCTAGCCGTGCATCCCTCTTCAAAAGACAGAACCTATGGGTTGAAAGTGGCTGCTGCGAGTAGCCTGATTCTATTTGTCCTTAGCCTGCTTTTGTCGGTACCGGCGAAAGCCGC
>PSRH01000215.1 GCA_003175915.1 Candidatus Melainabacteria bacterium
TTCGCGCGTTCGGGATATTTTTCATTGCCCCAAATCTCCCCACACCCGCTCACTTCACCAATGTATGTATCGCTTGTCTTTCCAAACCGATTAGCAATCTTTGCAAGATAGTCATCTTGCAACTGTTCAACTTCGTTGAGCCGATGCTGTGAGCACAGAATTGTCGCCAATCGGGCCAAAGTAGGGAACGCATATCCTTTTTTGCCAGGCAGATCTTCTTCGGCCATGCTCAGAGCGCGTCGCAATATTCTTTCAGATTCCGCCAGTCTACCGAGCGCCATAAGGATCCCCGCGACGTCTATATCTGCCACCTCGCCCGACCACTCACCATAGCATCTTCTATTGCAAGTAGCCGATTGCATAGAGAACCCCAAGGCCATTTCCAATAGATGTTTCCTCTTTGCCGGATCAATTTTCTTGCACCGGGTCGCATATTTGTACAAGTTATTATCAATCTTGAAAAGGCATTCGCCCCGAGTTCTGTCACTGTGCCAAAGGGCAAGACTCTTAAGCATTTGCGATTTCCACTCGTTTGCCTTCGCCTCATTTCCCTGTACGTAGTAGATAGTATAGAGCGAAGCATAGAGCTCGGCATTGAAGGGATCGTTGGACTGAAGATCCTCCCATTTCTTTCGAAGAGCAACTGCTCTCAAGAGAAGTGCTTCGGCCTCCTTGTACCGTCCTTGCCATTCATATATATTGGCTAGTTCGTAGCAATCAGAAACTATGTCTGGAAAATCGACGCTGATTTTCTCCAGCACCGCGATGTCTCGTTTGAAAAGCTCCTCGGCACGATCCAGATTTTTATACCTCCAGGCGCATAGTACGCCAGCATTATGCAAGGCAATGTGCAATCGAGGATTATTCTCTCCAGATTTCTCGGCGATTTTTATTGCCGCAAGATACTTATTGAGGTTATCTTTATGTTCACCCTCCATCATCAACCTTGACCATGAAGCCTGAGTTTCCTCAGCTCCTGCCCAACCGAAAGGCAAGATTACTAATAGAATTGCAGGGATCTTCAGCCAGCCCAGTTGCATTGAAAATTCTCTGATTGGTGTGGTTATCTCAAATCTCTTGGTTTACGCTCTATGCTTTTGATTCAAAAGGAAACTAGCGCCAGGCAGCCTGCTTGAGTATCCTGGCAAGCTCTTCTTCCATTTGCTGAAGCGTAGCTGTCTTAGAATCTTCATTCCAGGCATTCTTGAAGCCCTCTTCTGAAGCCGAAAAAGTCACCTGGGCAGAAATTTTATTTACCGGAGGGAGAAGAACGATGACATCATATCCGGTGACATTGGCGCAGCCCCTTTTTCCGTCAGGAAAGGCTCGCATCACTTTTATCGCCCCGGATTTCGTTCTCCATAAGGTTAGTCGATTGCCAAACCTCCGACACTCAACATTTGGTGAACGTGCCCAGCTTTGCAGGTAGTTATTCTGTGATCCTGCAAACACCTGAAGATCCGCCGCAGACAGCTTCTCTTTGTCTTGTTTGGCAAAAGACGGCCAGCCTACATCTGAGCTCAGTGGCTTAATTTCCAATCGACGAGAAGGGCTATCTTTACGATAAGCGTCCAAACTTTCGCCTTCAGATGTTTCATGCCTGAAAATTTCGAATTCCCCGGGCAAGTCGATCCGCATTAATGGACCCGTCTTTACCTCGAGGGTAGCAGCTTCTGTTGCTTGTACCAAAACTAGCGAAACCAAGCAGCCGAGCACTTGTGTGACTAGTCTGGCAAACATGTACGCTATTCCTTATTCAGGTTGCTAAATTCAAGTATAACGCAGGAGCAGGGGCATATCGTCCTGGGCTGTCGCTCTGAATCATTCATAGCACCTCGCAATTAGAGTAATAGTAGTTCAGTATCGCTCTGAAGTCTTTCCCCTCCCTCGCCAACTGGCTTGCGCCCCACTGGCATAAGCCAACCCCGTGCCCAGCCCCTGTACTTTCAATAACGACCGCGCCATCCCTTCCGCTGGTAAGTTGGTAACGAGTGCCAGGGGCTTTATCCCAACCGAAGGATTGACCAAGGCGCATCCAAAAGTCATAGCCGCTCAATGCTTTCCCGTTTGCCAATTTAACGCTCAGGGCTCTTCCAGCTTCATCGCGCTTGAGAATCGTGGGGACTCCCTCGCCAAAGGCTGGCGCGAATACCGACAGCGGTATTTCATTTCTCGTCGGGTGCCAAAATGGCGAAGCGCTGCACTTTGAGCAGGCGACGTGTTTGAAATATGGAAGGGACCCGGATTTAAGGCCAAAATATTGGGCGGCTTCGCTAGTGCCGCCGGCACAGGTCGAATGATAGTAAACAATAACAGGCAACCCCTGGTAATAGAGATGCTTGCCCCAAACGGATCGAACTGCCGAATTTACTTCGGGGCGCTCAGCCGCTGCCCCGAGATAGGACTGTTGCTCAGTTGAATCGCCAAGGTCATTTCGACTGCCTGTGCGCAGCAAAAGTGTTTGGGACAGGACAGCTTGAGCCTTCAGTGCCTCCCCGGGCGTACCCGGGGGCATTTCGGAAGCAACCACATCCTTTATATAGTCATTAGGGGTAACGCTGTTGACTATCGTCAAGGCGCCTTGCCGCTCTGCTCCAATGA
Source organism: Candidatus Melainabacteria bacterium (assembly GCA_003175915.1). Classification (GTDB taxonomy): domain Bacteria; phylum Cyanobacteriota; class Vampirovibrionia; order Obscuribacterales; family Obscuribacteraceae; genus PSRH01. The sequence goes on from PSRH01000215.1 coordinate 2,602, forward strand.
AAAGATCACCATGGTAGCGCCGCTGACTTGCTGGCGGAACAACAACAGCAAGCGTATGCCGCCCAATTTCCCTGAGGTGCAGTAACGACGTCCCCTGAACTCGTTCCTTTTTGCTATTCCTTATATAGAGCTTGCCATCTTCGCTTTCCAAACGAAGGGGCCTGTTCATGAGAGTGGTACCCCCTGCCCCAACGATCTCGAAGGGCGGATTGATCTGAATCTCCCTGACGGGCCTATGGGCTTGAAATAATCGAACCGAGACTTTATCAGTGTTAGGGGCTGCGTAAGCAGGCCAAGTAGCCAGTGCGCAAACGATCAACCAGCCTAGAAACGGCCTATGACCAAGTTCTGCCAAAGAGAAACCGGCGGGCGATCGGGATGGCCTTGTCGTAACTGGCGCCAACATTTGCTCTGATACAGAAAAGGTACTTTGGCGCCTCATAAGGAAAGTATCCGGCCAACCAGGATTGAAATTTTTCGCCATGCAAGGTAGTGCCTGTCTTAACCGCCACATGGAGCTTATTTTCTGGATCGAGATTCTTAGCGGTGCCACTTCGACCGGCAAGCTTCATCCCCTCCTGCAAGACATTCCAAGTGTGATCGGCAAAACTTACCGTTGCCCTGTCCGTTCCTCGCTCAGGTTGGTCAACAGAACGCACTGGCGGCATTTTACCCCGGGTGGCGATCTGCCCGACCAATTGAAGAATTTGTAAGGAGGAAAGCTCGAAACCAGGAGCAAGCCCGAGGACATAGTCCAAAGAGGCGAAAGACTGTCGACTGGCGGCTTGCTTGCCAGCTTGCGGCCGAGGAATGCCGAGAACCTTCAAATAGTGAAAGAACGTAGTTAAGTGCAAGTAGCCTGCCGCCTTGGCGAAAAAGACATTGCACGATTGTCCAATAGCAGTGGTAAGAGAAACCCGTCCGTGCGGATGCAAGCAACTATATCGCCGTCCATTGACAACGATGGTTCCACGGCAGTCAATAGTTCTGAAGGCTGGCGGCAAATTTTCTTCCATCAGCGCTGCTGCCGCTACCAGCTTCATGAGCGACCCAGGTGGTCCCTTGCTCACCACAGTACCGGCAGGCGAATTGACTATACCGTCGCCCAAGTTGAGCCAATAAACGGAATATTTGGCGCTTTCTCTTGAACTAGCCTGGGCAATCGCGGCAGGATAGAAAATTATTCCTAGCAGCAACTTCAGTAACTGGCGGCGCTCGCTAAAATTAGAGAGCGTTGCTCGGTCTACTGAAAACTCACCGTTTCTTTTCCTTCCCATAACACATTGTCTGCCTCAAAGTTTTAGCATTAGCATTAGACGGATGTCTTTCACACTGGTCACAAAAATGCCGCCTAGCAAGAATGCCACTTTCGTCTTGACTGCTTTAATTACGGCAACCCTTTGGATTCAACAGGCATCAGCAAATTCATATTCTCTCACCGAGCTGGTTCGCCAGACCATGCAAGCATATTTTGAAAAAGGAAATGGCTCACAGTTTAGCGTCAGCGCTTTGCTCAAAGGCAAGTCATTGAACGAGTATAACAAGAGGGGCGGTGTCTTCGTCACCCTGAGCACTGATGGCAAGCCGCGCGCTTGCTGGGGGTCAGTCTATCCGACTCATGCCAATTTAGCTGAATCGACGGTGTTTGCCACCATTGGTGCTCTCAACAAAGACTATAGATACAAGCCGATCAGAGCTTCTGAATGGAAATTCCTGAAACCGCAAGTAACCGTTATCAACCGCATTGAACCAATCGACAATCTCGCCGGCCAAAATCCGCTTAGGGATGGATTAATGCTTCGCTCCGGCGCCAAGACTGCTGTCCTCCTTCCCGGCGAGACCTCAGACGCCTACTATCAACTTGTCCGCTGCAAGCTGAAAGCAGGTTTGACCAAAGGTGAGTCCTACCAACTTTACCGACTTAAGGCAGAAATCTATGAATAACAATCCGCTGCTTTCCTGGCAAGCCATGCTCATCAAATTGCTGGTTTTTGGGCTTGTTACCGTCGGACTGCAAACACCGGTAGGCTCGATCGCCGGCAAACTATCACTGGAGAAAAAGGGGTTTGGACTTCAATCATATGACATTAGAGACAACAAGGTCTATGTGACCGCCTCCGGGCCCCGTGGAGGAGCTTATGATGAACGCGGTGTCTGGGTAAACCCCGATGGTAGCTTTCGTATAGATCATCTCCCTAAGGGCGAATATTCGCTAAAAATCCACGCCACCGGATACAGTACCGAGTACAAGAACGGCGTATTTGTGGATGACGGTAAGGTAACGGAACTAGCTAACGAAGTTTCCCTATATATACTCAAGCCCTCCGTACAGATTGCTTCGAATCGCAAGGTATTCACCAGTAAGGAGCAACCCTATTTCTGGGCTAATTGCTCGGGCACAAAAGATTTGACAGTACGCCTGTACAAAACCGACATTACAAGCTTGCTCGCTAAGTACCATGAAAATTCAGACGCAGCGCAGGGAGATCAGTCTGACAGGCCCTTCACGATCGGCAATGGTCTGGAGATGTATAAGGGCTCCGAAACAAGAGAGACGACTTTCTTCGCCAAGCAAACACCTGTGCTTGTCCTGGAGCGACGGGTGGACACAAGCGGGGATGATTGGTCCAACGCTCAATTTAAATTAGACAAACCTCTTCCGTGCGGCGATTATGTCGGTTTGGCCGAGGCCAAGAGCGCCAACGGCGAGATGGATTGGAATATTTTCTGGTTCAATGTCAGTGACATTGGCCTGATTGTTAAGCAGGACCGCCAGAAGATGCTTTTCAGAGCTATTGATCTCAATACGCTCAAACCGGCAGGCGACGTCGAAATTCAATTTCTTGGAGCGAATGGAAAGAGGTCCTATCCACCCCAAGCCAAAGGTCTACGCACAGGCACCGATGGTTTTCTTGCTAGTAAGACGGTGGATGTCGAAAACACCGATTACTTGATCATGGGAACACGAGATAAGAGTCGCACCTATGGCAATCTCTGGACAACGGGTAATTCCAATTCTGATACTTACAAAACTTATTTCTATACTGAGCGTCCGGTTTATCGCCTCGGACAGACGGTCTTTTTCAAAGGCATGACCCGCTTTTTAGGCAACAACGGCTTGCGCAATCCGGCCAAGGGTGTGCGCATATCGGCGGTGATTGAAGATCCAAACAATAATAAAGTCTGGGATGGTTCCTATGTCACCAATGCTCACGGCTGTTGGACAGGTCTCTACAAAGTCCCAGAAGACGGACACACGGGTGGGTACCAGATGACTCTTACCTATCCCGACGGAAGCAAAGATTACCAAAGCTTCGAAATTGCCGAGTATCGCAAGCCAGAATACGAAGTTTCGGTCAAACCTGTCGATGATCGTGTCATCGCTGGAACTCAAATCAAGGCTCGCGTTAAAGCATCCTATTATTTTGGCGCTCCCGTGGCCAACGCCCGGGTGAAATACACCGTCTACGCAGCCAATGATTGGGGCGGTCGCTATCGCTTGATGCCGAGACCAAGCTACTATAGTTACTTCGACGATTGGGACTCTGACGACGATCAATCCTACCAGAGAAGTTCATATGGCGGCGATTACATAAGCGAGGGCACTGTCCAAACCGACGCAGCCGGCGAAGCATTGATCGACATTGAAACTAAAAAACTACCAACGCCCGGGCCGAATCCATACGATAGCGACTATGGCGATAAGAAGTACACCATAGAGGCCGAAGTTACCGACCTCAGTCGACAAAGCGTCGTCAGCAGTGGTGTTTGCTCTGTCGTAGCCGGACAATTTGCCCTGTTCGTCGACTCCACAAACTATGTCGCCATAGCCGGTAAACCCATATCTGCTACGGTGACTGCCTGCGACTACGACGGCAAACCAGTTGCGCACCAGTCAACTATGTTGAAATTGGAACGCAGTATCTGGGATCAAAAAACAAGTTCATACGTAGGTCGGGAAACTGCCGGTCAGGTAATGGTAACAACCGACGATCAGGGCAAAGCAACGGCCACCTTCGATACGAAAGACTCTCTACCGACGGACAACTACATCATTACAGCAGCTTCCTCCGATAGCCTAGGCAATGCCATCTACGATCAATCCTACATCTGGATCGCCAGCGAAAACTATCCCTACATCCGCACGGGTGATGACGCGAAGAAAGAAACGCTGGCGATAAAACTCGACAAGTCCGTCTACAAGCCAGGCGAAATCGCTCATGCAATGGTGACCGCCCCCACCAGCGGAAAAGATGGTGCCGAGGCAATCGTTGCCATTGAAGGAACCAGTTTGCAGAAGTATTGGACGGTGCCGATGAACGCAACGGCCAAGTTAGTCGATATTCCAATTCTTGCAAGTTACGAGCCGAACGTCTACGTTACCGTGACCTTCGTCGGTCCGGGGCACCAATATTACAACCAATCCCGTGCCATACGGGTAACTCCGGCCGAGCACTTCCTCAATTTAACGATCCAGACCGACAAAGAAAAATACAAGCCGGGTGAAATGGTCAAATACACAGTCAAAGCGGTGAA
>PSRH01000176.1 GCA_003175915.1 Candidatus Melainabacteria bacterium
AAACAGGTGGCGGCCTTCAGTAATGGCTGTGAGCGATATTAAGCAGAACTCAGGGTCTGTCGGAACAAATCTTAGCGAAGCGGAACGCGGCGACGAAGCCGTGCGTAGTGGAGCGACTGATCCGCGCGAAGCGGTCGAGGTTCGCCGAGAGGACGGAGCCTTAGCCGGAAGCACAGCAAGCGGAGCGGCTATAACTAGATTGCCTGAATGGCTGCGCCGCAACGTCTTAAACACGGAAGAGAATCGCCAGGTCCGCTCGATTTTAAAAGGGCAACAGTTAAACACAATTTGCGAAAGCGGCCGCTGTCCCAACAAAGGGGAGTGCTGGGCGGCTGGCACAGCCACTTATTTACTTATGGGTTCACTTTGCACGCGCACCTGCAAATTCTGCTCGGTCAATAAGGGACTGCCGGGTCCTCTCGATGAAGATGAACCGCGCCGGGTGGCCGAGGCTTCCAGACAGATGGGTCTTACCCACGTGGTACTCACTTCGGTGAATCGCGATGATTTACCCGATCAAGGTGCCCACCACTTCGCCAAAACAATAAAAGCGCTCAAGGATGCGATCCCGGGGGTGAACGTAGAAGTTTTGACGCCGGACTTTCAAGGTCGTCGAGACTGCATCGCCATCGTCTTAGAGGCCGGACCGGTCGTCTACAACCATAATCTGGAGACGGTGCCGCGTTTGTATAGACAGGTGCGCCCAGGGTCGAAGTACGATCGCTCCCTTAAAGTCCTGGCAATGGCCAAAGAGATAGCACCAGGCACGCCCACCAAGTCTGGGTTAATGCTCGGCTTAGGCGAAGAGGACAAGGAAGTAGAAGGCGTCCTCAAAGATCTAAGAGAGATCGACTGCGATATTTTGACGCTGGGCCAGTACATGCGGCCCTCCCTGGAACAACTGCCGGTACAGCGCTATCTCACTCCTCAGGAGTTCGAAGATTGGGCAGAAAGGGCATGGAAACTAGGTTTCAAAACGGTCCATTCCGGCCCACTGGTGCGCAGTTCTTATCATGCAGCAGAAATTGCCAATACTTCCGGTTAGCATCCTTATCTGCGCCCTAAAGCAAACCATCGAAATAAAACAAAATTCGCAAGTTCGTGAATTGGATTCTGAGTGGAAATAAGGCAGCGGTCTTAGAGAGAAAGAAGCGTGGAGTCGGACCAGCAAAAGAGCAAGGACGATATATCTCTTAGCAGAGCACGGCAACTTTTGAGCGATGGCGCTTTGGAGCAGAGCCTTTTGGCTATCAAAAGCTACTGGTTGGCTAATCCCGATGATGGCGCTGCACCAGAATTGCTGGCAGAACTGATGAAAGAAGGCGGCCGCCAAGAGCTCTCTGAGAAGCTGGAAAACCTAGCCAGGAGCTTTAAGCCTGGTGCTGAAACTGGCAACGGCCCCAAGGCCCAGGAGCTCTTTGAAGCCGGCTTTGGGCTCATCGATGTTCGCCAGCACGAGCTGGCTGTCATGCTCTTAAGCCGCTGCGTCCGGCTTGCCGCCAATGAACCAATTGTCAATTATGAACTGGCATTCGCCCTCATGTCGCTGCGCCGGTTCCAGCAGGCCATACCTTACTTCGAGATCGTGGCCGGCAAAGCCCCTGACTTTGACACCCTGCTCAACCTGGCCGCCTGCTACACCCTGACCAGGCGAGCCAAAGAGGCACAGTCAATCCTTAAGAAAATCGACTCTCTCAAATTGGAAAGCGAACAATCGCTGGAAGTTGGTCATCGCAAGATTGTGCTTAAGCGCCTGGAAAGCGTCAACGATAAAGCTCAATTGACGCAGCGCGATTGGTTGTACGTCCTTTACGGTGCCATTCTCCTCAGGCCGGGACCGAGAGACCCAAACAGCAAAGAAGATGCTCTCAGCATCGGTTCGATGCTCGCGCTCCTGAAAGGAGTTCTAGATGGTTTACAGGTCGATCTGGAAGTGGTTGAGTTTTACGGACCGCAAAGTCGTCCGCTTGCTCGTGCCCTGGCAGAGCTTCTTGAGATTCCTTTCGACAGTTATAAGGGTCCGGATCGCGCCGAAAAGGCGCTGTTAGCAATGACCTGGGCCACGGACATAATTGGTCCTCATAAGAGCTTTGCCAAAATTGAAGAGCGCCGCTCTCTATTTTGTTACGGCCTGACCTGGGATGAGCCACTGCCTCTGGTGCCTGAAATCGTTGGCTGCTTGGCTTATGATGAACCGATGCCCTGGCGCCAGCGTTCTGCCTCGTTCCCGAGCACGGACAGTGCCAGCGTTTTTGACGAACATGAATTTGACAACGAAGTAGAGAACAGCTACAAGTCGATACTCTACAATGCGCGTGACATGGAATCGGACCCCACTATGATTCACAGCGTCCAGGAAGCAGTCGACTATTACACCGACAAAACTGGCTTTTTGATGCTTGGCAATGCTGCGACGTTTCCCGTTCGTAGCGAATACACCGCTGAATTAGACTGACAGCGGGGGAGGGTTGCTAAAGTGAACAATGTAGCAAAGCGGTTCGCCACCACAGTTCGCTACGTTACTTGCATCCCCGCTTTTGGCAGGAGCCGAGACCAGTTGTCACAGGTTGACCTGTCCGGACTGGCTAAGTATTTGCCGGCGGCCGGAGTGCTCATCGGCCTGGGACTATGTCTTGTCTTTCGCCTCCTCAATTTCTGGCATGCGCCAAACATATTATGCGGCGTTATTCTTGCCGTAACCTGGCTCTCCCTCACTGGCGGAATTCATTTTGACGGACTGATGGACACTGCCGATGGTATCTTTTCCCATCAATCGGTAGAGCGAATGCTTGAGATAATGCGAGATAGTCGAGTCGGCAATTATGGCGTTATGGTAGGAATGTCGACCCTGTTGCTGAAGGCGGCCTGCCTCAGTAGCCTCTCCTCAGAAACCCTTCTCACTGTGCTTTTGCTTTGCCCAGTTTGGGCACGCTGGAGTGAAACCTTCGCCATTGGCAATTTTCCTTATCTGCGCGAAAGCGGTATGGGCAAAGTCTGGCACGATACGATGAGCTATCCCGAAGACCTTTTGAAAGGGGCTCTGGTACCGCTGGCAACCACCATAACCGCAGCAGTATTTCGGCCACTGGATGCCGTAACCATTAGCCTTGCCACTGTTCTAGCGGGATACCTAGCGGCTCTTACCCTGGCCAGGAAATTCGGAGGACACACCGGCGACACCTATGGCGCCGTCGTCGAACTGGCTGAGATGGGTGGGCTATTAGTCACTGCCCTGTTTCTGTAAGAGTGATCAGAAGCCCGGTCCGTCCACATAATTGTGGTGTTTCTTAGCCAGGTCGTTAGCCGCCTGCTGCTCTTGCGCTTGCAACACGGTCTGGGTAGTGGCGTCCTGGCTTTGCTGCATCTGGATCATCTTGCGCCCGCGATAAGCGGCAAGATTAGCGATGTCGGGCTGCCCATGTTTTTTGGCGATTTCGAACACTTCTTTGCAGTCACCTACCGATTTGACGGCGTAGACAGCCCGGCGAAGCAAATAGCGTTCCAGGTCCGGGATCTGAAATGGCTCAACTTCATTGAACAAGTTACACAGTCCCATGGTGGTAGGCTCGTCGTCGATCAAATCCTTGATCGTCTTACGTACTACGTCGTGCATGTTCAAGACTTCAGCCCGTTTAGCAAAGAGTATGGCATCGGGGACAGTCTTTATCTGTAAATAGTCCTTGTCCATAGCCATGCGCGCCAAATCACTTAGTCCCAGTTCCTGAGCCTTCTGAGCCATATCGAAAAGCTCATCGTCAGAATTGGCGTTGGCAATGACAAAATCGATAGCGGACTTAGTAACCTCGTAAAACTGATATTGCCTGGCTTTCAGTGCTATTTGAAAGAAGTCGTCTCGATTTTTTCCCAGCGTCAATGCCTTTTGCAAGCAGGCACGGCGAACGTCCATAAGGGGAGCCCCGTACTTCTCCGTAGCCTCGGCAACCGCAAGGCACTGGGCGACGTCGCTGGCACTGTCTAAGGCAGCCTGACATTTAACAGCGGCTTTCGACGGTTTACCCGACCGAACAGCCTTAGTGGCCTTTCTAAGTTTAGCCTCTTGTTCCACCGGCAAAGGCGAGCCAACCTTGCTTGTGTCAGAGAATGCCGGGGGAGTAAGCGGCCCACATATCGCTACTAAAGCAAAAATAGTAGTAAGAATTCTGGACATGCTAAATGTTGATGCGACCAGACACGTGCCTGAACAAGGCCCAGTATATCTTAGTTGTTGACCAAGGGAGCTAACAATCTCGCACTAGATTTCAAGGCTTCTTCAAGGCTTTCGTGATCGCCGGCAACAAATTCATCGTCCAGATGGATCGAGAAAGTGCCTTTGAAATCATAAAGCTTAAGGGCCTCGACCAGTTGCGTCCAATCAACTTGTCCTTTGCCTGGCAGGCGATAGCGCCACCAGAGTGGTCCGTAGATGCCACTGTCGTTGAGAACATTGCGGACGATCTCTATGTCGTGGGCTTCAATATGTTCAATACCACTAGCAATTCCTGGAAGAATTTTCAGGTAATCAATGCCCAACCAGACGCAGTCCGCCGGCGAAAAACTTAGACCGGCGCTGGGGCAGATTGACATCAAATCGCGCCAATCCTGAGGTTCCATTGCTTGCCAGGTCTTGAGGGACTTGCCTCTGAATTGAGGAGCCGTGGATAGCCTGATGAGAAGCTTGACCTGATTGCCTTCCAATTCTTGACATACCGCATTAAGCCGTTCTTCCGCGCTGTCAAGCCAGTGAGAGTTATTGCCGGGGGCCAAAAAAATAGAGATTCTTGGGCAATTAAGGGCTTTGGCGACGTGGGAAAGCTTCGTGATCATGCCGGAGAAATCCTTGCTGCCCTTCTTATCCTCAGATAGAAGACAGTAGTCCAGATTGAGACAGGCAACCTGAACACCAAGGCTTTCAGCAAGGCTCAAGACGGACTTGAGAAACTTGCTTTCCTTCGTATCCAGCTTTGTCTTTGCCTTTGTGGTAACGGCAAATGGCGCGAACGAATACTCAATCGCAGAAAACCCCTGATTGGCAGCCAACTTGACGGCTTCGTCCAGCCCGGTACCAAATCTAGTGGCATCAAAACAAAACTGCATAGCTAGCCAAGGGCTTAATCAGCAATGGGAGTCGCTATTGAAGTATATCAAGACAATGCGACCATTATGCAGAGACGAATCCTATCGTAGGGACATGCCCGCGCCCTGCCAACGTAAAGAGCGATCACATATTCTGATAGTCCCGGCGCACCTGCGGATCGGTTATGTCGTTGAAGTCCATACGTTCCATGGTGCGCACTTGAAAGTCCTTATTGCGCCTCACCGAAATAGTCACTGGCGTATGCGGCGTACCGATAATCATGTTGTAGACTTCGTCTTTGGTCAGTCCGAACGTGGGTATGCCGTCGACGGCGATAATTATGTCGTTGGGTCTGAGCCCTTTTTCAGAGGCCGGCGTGCCGGGAAAGACGCGATTGATCGTGGGGGGGCGGCCGAAACCCATGATGAACTTAACGCCAATGATGCCAATGCCCGATTGAACGGCAGCGCTGAGCGCCTCGTTCTTATCCTGCTTTGCCTTGCCCTTAAGCATACTGCCATTGTCAGCCGTAGCTTTGCCAGCCAGGCCGTTGTTGGTCGCGTTCCCGGTCTGGGGCGTTCTGGCCTTGACCGGCGGCGGCGGTTTAAGCTGTTGATTGTGCTGGACGGAACCCTTAAGCGCCTTGCGTTTGACCGGCGTGTCCATCTTCGGGATGTCCAACCTCAGTTGAGCACCGGCGGTGGCTTCCGGTTCACCGATTCCAGGAACGGGAGCGGTGCCGCTGGTCAGCAAAATTAGGGTAAGCGCAAAAGGCCATTGCCGGCCTAGATTCAACTGTTTCATTTAAGCTGAGCCACTAACTGTTTCCACTTCCAGCATACTTGAACTTTGACGACTGTGAGCACAGGTTTTCCCCGGTAACTTACCTGGGACAATCAAACTTTAAACTCTGCCGATGGCAGGCGATAACATGTTAATCTTGCCTGGCGATCAAGTGGCGGCGCCAAATCGGCTGACAGAGCCGCCTGAGGGGAGGATAGAACGTGGCTAAGGTTACGGTTGTGGGAGCTGGGTTTGTTGGCGCTACGGTTGCCCAATATATCGCCGACAAGGATTTGGCAGACGTGGTCGTCGTCGACGTCATTGAGGGAATGCCCCAGGGCAAATCGCTCGACTTGACTCAGGCCGCCCCGCTTTTAGGCCACGATCGCAGGCTCTTCGGCACCAACGACTACTCAGATACGAAGAACTCGGACATAGTCGTAATCACCGCCGGCATCGCCCGCAAGCCAGGAATGTCAAGGGACGACCTCTTAAAAACCAACGCTTCTATTGTCCAGAGCGTCGTAAAGGAAACCATAAAACTGTCATCTGAGGCGATTTTTTTGGTAGTAACCAATCCCCTGGACGTGATGACCTACTTAACCTGGAAGATAAGCCGGCTGCCAGCCCCACGCGTGCTTGGCATGGCTGGGGTTCTGGACAGTGCTCGTTTCCAGGCCTTCATTGCCGCCGAGCTGGGCTTTTCGGCCAAGGACATCAGGTGTATGGTGCTTGGCGGTCATGGCGATTTAATGGTGCCGTTGCCTCGCTACTGTTCGGTGAACGGTGTGCCGATCACTGAGCTGTTGTCTAAAGATAAGCTTGACGCGCTTGTAAAGCGGACGCGCGATGGCGGCGCCGAAATCGTCGCTCTTCTTAAGGCCGGCAGTGCCTTTTATGCTCCCGGTGCTTCAGTTGCCCTCATGGTCGAGGCCATTCTCAAAGATACGCACAGACTCTTGCCTTGCGCCGTCTATGCTCAAGGGGAATATGGGCTTAAGGATGTATACGTTGGCCTACCAGCTGTGCTGAGCCGAGGCGGTGTTGAAAAAATCGTCGAGCTTAAGTTACATGACGACGAACTTGGGGCTTTGAAGCGTTCCGCCGATTCCATCCGTGAGAACGTGGAAGTCATGACCAAGCTTTTAGTAACAGCCTGACTAAGCGGTAAGCGAGATCCGAGCACAGCTGGATTTACCCCTGTATAATGACGCTGGGCAGCGTTTTGGCGTAGCGTGAATAACGAAACTGTGAAGCGCTCGCGTCATGCATCGGCAAATACTTTAGATCAACACGGGATTTGAGATGACTGATCAAATGAAAAGCAAAGGTGTCCCTAAAGCCGTCTTGGCCGTGTTACTGGCCCTGTCTTCGTCGGCACTGTCCCCCTCCTTTGCCATTGAGGCTTCGACTGCGGCCACAGCCAACGGTATCAGCGAGTTCTCGCTGGAGCCAGATACTTCAGAGCACAGCCAGGAGCGTAAAGAGATAGAAAGTCTGCTTTCCACAATCGAGGGCCAGTGGAACGCCCACAATCTTGATGGTGTGATGAGCAACTACGCGGATGACTATATAAACAACGACGGTCTCGACAAAAAAGCAGTCACTGAATTGACCAAGGATTTCTGGAAGACTTACCCTGATGCTAAGTCTTCTTCCAAAACCAAGCAAATCAGAATCGATGGTCCTTTTGCCACAGTTGAATCGCGCGATATAGCTGTAGGCACCACTTCCAAAGAGATGCCCGGGATCAATACCAAAGGAGATTTGAATTCAATCTCTGAAGGCCAGTTGTACATAAAAAAGACCGGCAACGTTTGGAAGATCATCGGTGATCGCATCGACTATGAAAAAGTACGCGTGGCCTTCGGCCTGGCTCGCCAGCTGCAGGCATCCTTTTCAGCACCCGAGCAAGTGAAATCGGGCAAACAATATTCGGCGAAATTGGAGTTGAATTTGCCAACCGGACTTACTGCCGTTGGCTCAATCACCAACCAGGTGCTCGAATATCCGCAGCCACCGCCGACCGAAGTCTGGCGCCCATTGGATGGACCTACTCTGGAACGCGTTATTAACGCCAACGGCAACAACCGCAATGAGCTGCTCATGGCCACTATTGGGATTACCAATGCTCAGCGCAATGCCCTTATGGGCATAGAATTTCTCACACGACGATTGAACGTTGTTCCCACTATGGAAGAATTAGCCGACAAAACTGCCGTAAGAGAAAGCCACAACGAGAGCAAAGTTTCTTCCAAGGCTGAGCCAAAGAACGAAAAGAACGAAAAATAGAGCGGGCGTCCTGACGTGGAGCCGAATCAAGCGAACGCCAAGCTAGAAAAAACAGTTGCGCATCCAATTATCGCTGGATGGGGCCGGCATTGGCTGGCGGTCCTGGTAGCGTTTACCTGCCTCTCTGTCGATCTATTTACGAAAGCTTGGGCTCGTAGCTATCTACCTGAGAACGAGAGCTTGCCGTTCTTACCCCCGCTTCTCAAGCTGACACGAGTCACCAATAGTGGTGCAGCGTTCAGCTTGGGGCATGGTAATGGTCAGGCCGTTGCCCTCATTTCCTCCCTCGTTTTTGTTGGCTTGCTTGCCTGGTCGATCAAGCGTTATAGAAGCGAGGATCGTCCGTTGCTTGAGGAGATTGGCATAGCGATGGTTCTCGGCTCGGCTTTCGGCAATCTCCTTGAGCGTTACTACTTTGGCAGGGTGACTGATTTCCTGGAGTTCCAATTCATTCATTTCCCGATTTTTAACGTCGCTGATCTCCTCATCGATGTGGGAATAGGCCTTATCTTAATCACCATGTTGAGTAAAAAGGATGGATAAATGGGTCGTGATATTGCACGCATGATCACGAGGCCACGGACGGAATGCATGGAAGATTCGAAGATAGAACGCATTGAGCTTGTAGTCGACCAGTTCGACCCAGGCGATGCACCACCGTTAAGGCTCGATCAGTTTCTTGCCGATCGGCTTTCCCAGTTCAGCCGGGCTCGCATTCAGAAATTCATCGCCGATGGAGAGATTCTCGTCGATGGACATGTTGAAAAGGCAAGTCACCGACTGCGGCCGAACCAGAAGGTAGTCTTGAATGTGCCGCCTGTAAAAGACACGACCGTGCACGCCGAGGCAATACCTCTGGATATTGTTTACGACGACGACCATCTGGCCGTCGTCAACAAACCCGCGGGCATGGTGACCCATCCTGGCGCCGGCGTTCAATCAGGCACGCTGGTTCATGCTCTCCTGCACCACCTGGGTAGCTCCCTTTCCGGCATTTCAGGCATCTTAAGACCAGGCATCGTCCATCGCCTTGACAAAGATACTTCCGGACTCCTGGTGATCGCCAAAGACGATCTAACCCATCGTCAATTGTCCCGACAAATTCAGGCGAAGATGGCCGGGCGCACTTATCTAGCCATCCTCGAAGGGGAATTGAAGCAAGACGAAGGCGAGATCAAGGCGCCAATTGGAAGACATCCCGTGCACCGCAAGAAGATGGCCATAGTCGCCACAGGTAAACCGGCCGAAAGCCACTTCACCGTTCTGAAAAGGGCCCCTGGTTTTGTCTTAGCTGAGGTCAAGCTGAGAACCGGTCGGACCCATCAGATCAGAGTGCACATGACCAGCCTGAATTGTCCAGTTGTAGGCGACCTGGTCTATAACAAGAAAACAACAGGGAGCATGGCTGCCAGGGGTCGTCTTCAATTGCACGGGCATGCACTGCACGCTACAAAGCTTAGCTTTTTTCATCCCGCCAATGGCCGGCTGCTAGAATTTGAGGCCGAGTTGCCAGACGACTTGAAGCGCCTTTCAATCAGGCTCTTTGGCTGACTATGAGGAGGAACGCTTGTCCACGAATTTGACGAACCGCCGAAGCGGAAATAGCCGTTTGCCGGCCCTTCTGGTCGCTGTCGGCCTGCTTGTTCTTACGCTTCTCTTGATTCTGCCAAACTGGCAGATTACAAGTTTGAGCGCCTTCACCAATACGTTTCAGATGCCGCTTGCCGCCATCAACCTTGTTTGTCTGGCCTCGGGCTGCATTGTCGGTTTTTCGCTCAATTTTGCTTTCAGCAAAGGAAAACTGAACAACCAACGCAAGTTGGAAGAGTGGCAGGCTCAGGATGCTAAATTGGCGGCGTCGCTTGTGTCTGATAAGGAAAAACAGCTAGAGGCAAAGATTGCCACTCTGGAAACTGCCTTGAAGAATGCGCTAAAAAAACAAATATAAGCGGCCAGGCGCACCGCTACGTTAGTCGTCGTTCCGTAAAAAATCAATTCTGTAGGGACGTTTTAGCATCCCGCCGATTCGAGACACGGGCGGCTGAAGCCGCTCCTACTGCGGGTGTTAGCACTTTTCAGTCGCTCTTGGGCTTAAAGTCTGATGCTTTCAGATTGTCGATGAACTTCTTGAACTCTTGTGCTTCCGCCTCATCCTTTTCGAAGTCAGCCGGAATAGTGCCGTCAGCCACTACCTGAGCTGAGACAAAAATCGGTGCCTTGGCGCGAAGAGCCAGGGCAATTGCGTCGGAGGGTCGGGCATCGATTGATTTGGTTGTGTCCAGCTTATGTTCAGGATCATCAATCACCAGAAGGATCGTAGCGAAATAGGTATTGGCGGCCAGTTCGTTTATCTCGACCTGCTTCACCTTGTAACCCAAGGCGGTGATTAAATTGAGAAGCAAGTCATGTGTCATCGGCCGCTCGGGTTTGAAATTATCAAGTGCCCGACTGATAGCACTGGCCTCAGCCATGCCGATCCAAATCGGCAGGGCTCGCCGTTTTGTACTGTCATTCAAAACGACGATTGGATGCCCGTTTCGGGCATCTAGAGCAATTCCGGCAACATTCATTTCAATCATCGGCAGCTTCCAAGCAGGTCAATTACCGGAGCGCCATTTGTAGTTAAGCTGGGTCAAAGTTCGATTCTGCAAGGCGCGATGCACATTTGTACTATGCCCAACATCACTGATCTTACCTGGTTTGAAAATAAAATTTTCGCTTTAGTACCTAGTAAAACACTCATTAAGGATAGCTTTAGCCTTCTTCGTTAGTCAAACGGATCGTGAAGCTTGAGCCTTTGCGAAACGCTTTTCTCCTTGGCGAAGGCCTATACTTGCTCTAATAGGTATTGACAGTCGTGGTGGCAACATGCATAAACTTATGACTCTCCAGGGTGCATGAAGAACGACAGTTAAGACGACTAGGAAATCTTCGCTTACCTGTTCGTAGAGATCGTCCGGATGGCGGAATTGGTAGACGCGCACGTTTGAGGGGCGTGTGGGCAACCGTGAGGGTTCAAGTCCCTCT
>PSRH01000040.1 GCA_003175915.1 Candidatus Melainabacteria bacterium
GCTTGCGTTCTTCTAGAGCGATGTAGGGATCACTGATTGCCGGTAGCATGCAGCGACTTTAGCGCCCGAGGTTAGAAATTACCTGAGTGCTCTCTCACCGTAGCCTTGATCTGCCTCTTCAAGCTCCCAAGCGAGTGCGGTCGGGCGTCTGTTCGAAGAAGGGAACCGGTTCGCAAGCAGTTTTGCCTGACTCCGGTTGTCCAGCAGTTTCTGGCGCCCTGACGCTTCCCGGCAGATCTATCCTGCCGCCCGAGACTTCCTCCAGCGGCCAGAGAGGATTCTCCTCTTCTTTGGGCGGTAGCACCTGTTTGAATTTGGTCAGGTATTCTGACCAGCTTGCCAGAATGTCACGGGCTCGCTGGCTGTTCGTATAATTGTAATGGCTCTCGATCAGAGCTTTCAGAGCGGTGGAATTTTCGGCGCCGACCGGCCTGAGCTTTTTATCGCCGTCAGCATTAAAGCGCGATTCGAATAAGTTGTCCTCGTCCAGGACATAGGCAGTGCCTCCGGTCATACCAGCTCCGAAGTTCCGGCCGACCTTCCCAAGCACGACAACGATGCCACCAGTCATGTATTCGCAACAATGATCGCCTGCCCCTTCGATCACGGCGGTCGCCCTGGAATTTCTCACGGCGAAGCGCTCACCAACCTGTCCAGCAGCAAAAATGGCACCGCCGGTGGCACCATACAAGCAAGTGTTGCCAGCAATGGTGTTCTCTTCCGATCGATAGCGGGTTCCGGCCTTCGGCCTGATGATAATTTCGCCGCCGGTCATGCCTTTACCGACATAATCGTTAGCATCGCCTTCTAAAATGAGCCGGAGATTTTTCACATTGAAGGCGCCAAAACTTTGGCCGGCAGTGCCGATTAAGTTGACCGAGATTTTGCCATTGAAGCCTTGATCGCCGTATTGCGAGGCGATGGCGCCGCTCAGTCTGGCGCCGACGGAACGATCACTGTTGGAGATGAAAAGAGTCTTCTCCACGGAAGCCTGCTCGCGAATCGCTTTAGCAATATCCGGATCGGCTAAAAGTATTTCGTCTAATCCATGCAGGTTGCGCTCTTTTGTTTGAGCAGCCGGTATTAAACTAGTGGGACTGTCGGCGGCGCTGGCCAAGAGGCAACTTAAATCGATGCTAGCCAATTTCGGCAGAGTAATGTCGTCGCGCTGGCGAATCAGATCGGTTCTGCCGATAATTTCTGAGATCGATCGATAGCCAAGTTGAGAGAGAATGTGGCGTACTTCTTCGGCTAAAAAGAAGAAGAAATCAATGATTGGGTTTGGGCTGCCGAGGAAGCGCTTGCGCAGATTCTCCTTTTGCGATGTGATGCCGACCGGGCAATTGTTTGTGTGGCAAATACGGGCCATGATGCAGCCCCCGGCAATGAGCGCGATCGAGCCGAAGCCGTACTCATCCGCCCCCAGAAGGGCGGAGATGACGATGTCCCACCCGGAGCGTAGGCCGCCGTCCACTCGCAACAAGACACGATCTCTTAGCTGATTGATTTTGAGCGCCTGTTGCACTTCAGCCAGGCCTAGTTCCCACGGCGATCCGGCATTCTTAATGGAACTCAAAGGTGAGGCACCGGTGCCTCCATCGTGGCCGGAGATTTGAATTATGTCTGCATCTGCTTTAGCAACCCCGGCGGCAACGGTACCTATTCCTACTTCCGACACCAACTTGACGGAGATCTGAGCAACGGGGTTGACGCGATGCAAGTCAAAGATCAACTGCGCCAGATCTTCGATAGAATAGATGTCGTGGTGTGGTGGCGGAGAAATAAGTGGTATGCCCGGTTTAGCCAGACGCAGGCTGGCGATATAACTGGAAACTTTGTGACCGGGTAGCTGACCGCCTTCGCCTGGTTTAGCACCCTGGGCAATTTTTATTTCCAGTTGTTTGGCTGTAACCAGATACTCGGTCGTTACGCCAAATCTAGCCGAGGCCACCTGCCTAATGGCAGAGCCGGCACTGTCTCCTTCTTTTAGATGGACAAGGCCTGGAAAATCCGGACTGGTACCCTCGGGTGTTATCTCTTTAATCGGATAATAACGCAGCGGATCTTCGCCACCTTCTCCGGAATTTGATTTGCCCTTTAACCGGTTCATTGCGATGGCGAGAACTTCGTGTGCCTCTTTCGAAAGTGCTCCCAGCGACATGCCGCCGGTGCAGAAACGTCTGACGATCTTCTCTGCCGCTTCCACTTCACTAAGAGGAATCGGTTGACGGTCGCTTGAGAAGGTAAGCAAATCGCGCAGGGCCGCCGGTGGTCGCTCCCGCACGATACGCGTGTACTCTTTAAACTGAGCTTGTTTTTCCAGTGGCTCGACGCCGCTATCTTTGAATCCGAGCGCTTTATGAAGGGTTCTCACGACATGAGGATTGTTGCCATGAAACTCGCCATCTGGGCGGTGGGTCATGATGCCGTAGTTTTTCAGCTGGGTGATTGGCGTTAGATATGCCTTGGCGTGGAATTTCAGCAGATCTTCAGTGATGCCGTCCATTTCCAGACCACCAATCCGAGAAACGGTTCCGGCAAAACAGCGATTGATCACATTGGGTCCCAGGCCGATGCATTCGAAAATCTGAGCACCGACGTAACTTGAGAGCACTGAGATGCCCATTTTCGAGAGCACCTTTTGCAGTCCTTCTTCGACGGACAATTTATATCGGGCCTGTGCCTGGCCTACGCTTACGCCAAGTTGATCGCCAAACTTGTGCCGGATTGTTTCGAGGGCGAGATATGGACAAATTGCTTGAGCTCCGAAGCCCAGTAAACAAGCGTAGTGGTGGACGCTCCAACATTGGCCGGTTTCGACCAGGATGGAGCAGTTCAGTCGCAAGCCCTTTTCGATCAAATAATGATGTATTGCTCCGACGGCCATCAAAGGCGGAATAGCAAGAGTTTCACAGGACAAATCCCGATCGCTCAGTACAAGAATGACCTTTCCTGAGGCAATTGCCTCTTCTATAGCTGAACAAAGTTGAGTAATAGCAGAATCTAGAGTCTCGCCTCGGTCGGCTCGGAATAAGAGCGAAAGTCTTTGTGCTGCAAACGGGTCAGCCCCGGCAAGCAGTCTTTCCAGTTCAGCTTCATTTAGGAAGGGACTTTGAAGATGCATGCTTCTAGCGCCAGCGCGGCTTGGTCTAACCAGCTCGCTGCGACGGCCCAGGTGGACGTCTATGGACATCACCAGCTTTTCTCTCAGGTGGTCGATTGGAGGATTGGTAACCTGGGCGAATCTTTGTTTGAAATATTCATAGAGGACCTTAGGTTGCTGCGACAAGACTGCCAGGGGCGTATCATCGCCCATGGAAAACACCGGCTCTGCGCCGGAACCGGCCATTGTGGCGAGGACGACTTCCACGTCTTCTTTGCCGTAGCCCAGAGCTTGCTGGTTGGCCAAAAGCTCGGGTGCCGACATCGAATGGGTTGATTGAAACGGCTGTTGCGGCAGGGTAAAACGTTCGGACTTCAGCCAGTCCCCGAAAGGATGACGCTTGGCGACGCTCTTCTTTATTTCGTTGTTTTTTCGAAGCTGCCCGGTTTTAAGATTGACTGCCAGCATCTCACCCGGTCCCAGACGCCCCCGTTCACAAACCTCTTCGACCGGGCTGTCGATAATGCCGAATTCGGAACCGAAGATGACACCGCCATCGGCAAGCCGGGTGAAGCGTGCCGGCCTCAGTCCGTTTCTGTCCATGGTGGCACCGACGGTGTAACCATCACTGAAAACGATTAAAGCCGGGCCATCCCAGGGTTCCTGGAGGGCGGCATAGTACTGGTAGAATGCCGCGGCTTCATGCATTTGAGAATCCTCACTGGCATGCGCTTCTGGTATGAGCTGCATGAGAGCCGCTTCGATGCTATGACCGGAGCGCAGCAAAAGTTCAAGAGTGTCGTCAAGGTTAGCGGAATCAGAGCCGTTTGCATCGATAACTGGAAGGTAGTCACGCATTATTGCGGGAAGAGATTGAAGCATAACTGCTTCACGTGCTTTCATCCAATTGAGATTGCCAAGCAGCGTATTGATTTCGCCGTTGTGAGCCAGGAGCCGGAATGGTTGTGCCAGCGCCCAGCGAGGTAGTGTATTTGTGCTGAATCGCCGATGGTAGACAGTCCAGTTCGAATGGAAGCCTGGATCGATCAGGTCAGGATAGAACTGTCCGAGAACGGGGCCGCGCACCATGGCTTTGTAGACGATCGTGCGGGTTGAAAACGAAGCCACATAAAAATCGTTCATGTTAAGCTGATCGCGGAAATGATTGAGAAGCTGTTTGCGCGCAGATGATAGAAACTGTTCGGCAGTGTCTTCTGTCGCCTCTTGTGGCAGAGATAGCAACAGTTGTTCAATTTGCGGCTGCGTGCTTCTGGCCAGTGGGCCCAAAAGCGTGGGCACAACCGGAACGCTGCGCCAGGCAAAATGATTGAAACCACGTTTGCGCAGGATGTTCTCGATGATCTCCTGG
This sequence comes from Candidatus Melainabacteria bacterium, assembly GCA_003175915.1. GTDB lineage: Bacteria > Cyanobacteriota > Vampirovibrionia > Obscuribacterales > Obscuribacteraceae > PSRH01. Next base: position 4,473 of record PSRH01000040.1, read on the forward strand.
CAAGAAGCGGCTTTGCTTGGTGGCAGGTAGAACACGGCTACCGCCTGGTGTTGCCGGCGGTGGTACCCCTGATTTTCAAACCAGTCCCAGGGAATTGCTGTCAGTACACCGGCACCGTCTCCGCTCACGCAATCGGCGCTGCAAGCGCCGCGGTGGTCCAGACGAGCGATGGCTTGCAAAGTATCAGATAGAACCTTGTGGGTTGCTTTCGGGCTGAAGATAAAGCCCGTGCCGCAGGCGTCCTTTTCTGAAAAGTAGTTAGTGATAGGGTTGGGTGTAAATACCATGGGTCTAATAGAAAGGCCTTGTGACGGTCGAGGGAGTTCACCAGATGTAAGTCGAATGAAAAAGCAGTGACGAGAACAAGCCACTGCAGAAGCGCCCATCTACCAAGTTCGATTGACCTCAGGAAGCCGGATTCGGAAATACTAAACTCAGTTGCACAGGTGCCTTGTCCGATTATTGTGGGAGGAACAGGCCGATGCAATAGGTTGTTACGGGAAGCTTCATGTGGAATCTCTTCGCCAAAGTTGCCTTACAATGAGCGGGCAAACCGCTTGGGATAAAAAGTGAAGAGATTAATTGTTGTGGATAGAGCATAGATGAGCACTAGTTGATCAAAACAAACTCATTGAAGGGCTAGCAATGGAATGCGACTTTTGATCAAAGGCAAAAAGCAATATCTAGAGCTTAAGAACAGGCTAAGCGTTCAGGCAAAAGTCATAGGGATGAATTCTTACCGACTTAAGTGAGATGGTGA
>PSRH01000023.1 GCA_003175915.1 Candidatus Melainabacteria bacterium
ACTGTTTGGCCTGCACCGCATGCTCCTTGGCCTGTGGCATTCGCTGGCTGGCCGGAAGCGCCAGGTTGGCCTGAGGCATTTGTCCCTTGCCCGCCTGCGTTCGTTGCTGATGAGTTGGGGTTCGTGCCCGCCGTTTGTCCGGCACCGGGCATGGTCGAGCCGCCAATTTGAACGTTAGGCAACGTATACGGTTGCATCGGCACACCGGGTTGGTTGCTTCCTCCAGTAGGATTCGCACCACCAGTAGGATTCGCACCACCGGCAGCCGAGTTAGTCGTATTGTTCTTTGACGTACAGGTCGGATTCGTACCAGTCGGGTTATTGCCTGTCTGGTTAGCACCGGTCTGGTTGGCAGCAGTTATGGGGTTCGCTTGGTTGTTGTTAGTCTTTGTCTCGATTGGTTGGATGTCCCCAGGCTGGGGAATCTTCGATGATCGAGGACTCAGATCTATGATCGGTCTGATCTCTTGAGCAATCACCCGGACAGGCTCATTCGTTTGTTTGGTGGTCGGTGTCGTTGGTTCCCATTTCACAAAACCCGCGTTCGGATTGTTGAGCAATCCTTCTGCGCGGCTACCGATCAGGATGCCTAGCTGCGTTAGCGGTTGACCGCCGGGAAGTTGAGGTTGATTCCCTAATCTTTCACCAATGACAGCGTCGGTGGCATTCAATTTGCCGGGCGATAAACCTTGTGGCAAATTCGCTGCCAGCCTTTCAGCACGCGTCATTGCTGCTAGTACTGAGGCAGGATCATCACGCTGAGAGCCCGGCTGAGCTGCCAGTCGCGAAGCGGCCGTAAGTGCTCCTTTATCAATATCGATCTGATTGGCCAATATGCCAGTCCGGTCAATCCTGGTGTGGGCCCCTGCTAGTTGCAATTCTTTTTGAGCGCCGGCTAAAACGAGCGCTCCGGCCAGATCCTTTTCGCCCAGCCTGCCCATAGCGTTCAAAAAGGAGGCGTCACCCTTCAACAACATTGTCTGGTATGCACTTGCCCCTTTCTCCGCGGATAGCCTATCGAGTTGAAGCGCAGCCGTACCACTTTCACTAAGATTTCGCGCCAATAAACTGGCCGACATGGCAGCTACAAAAGGAAGTGCTGGTTCCTTTTTCTCGGCTGTCACCGCCCCCGGTGGCGGGGCGAGAGCTCGGCGCTCTTCGGACATCTGCCAGGCAAGACTGAGCATCGCCCGCTTCTTATCATCGTCAGTGAGCGGGATTTTCCCTGCTTCACCAGCCGAAGCGACATGCGTTACTTTTCGCTCGTCGCCCGGCGTCGGGATCGGATTAGCCGTGACCCCTTTGCGTTCCTCGAGGGGCTGACTGGTGGTCGCCACAGCTAGATGCTTTTTATCCTCGCTTGGCAGTGCAACCGGTGGAAGCACTTTCTTGTCTTCGCCTGGGCCTGCGACAACCAGGTGCTTACCATCGGGTGGCATAGCAGTGGTGGCGACCAGTGGAACCTTCTTGTCTTCAGCAGCAACAAGAGGAATTTTCTTCTCTTCGCCACCGACCAGGGGCACCTTCTTTTCTTCGACGGCGACCAGCGGTGTCTTCTTCTCTTCAACAGCGATCAGAGGAATTTTCTTCTCTTCGACTGCTACCAGAGGGATTTTCTTCTCTTCGGCTGCAACCAGCGGCGTCTTCTTTTCTTCGACTAAAGGAATCTTCTTTTCTTCGACGGTGGGACCGCCCACAACGACACCCTTTTTCTTTTCTTCGACAACTAAAGACGGATCGCCTTCCGCCTTCGCGACAACTTTATTAGGCGGTGGGGGATGTTTACCGTCCATAAGAGGAGGAGGATTGGCGACAGTTGGGTCGGGCTTTGGCTCTCCCTTTTTATCTAGAGGTAACGGCGTTGGGTCGGAGCCTGGTTTGCCGACTACGACCGGATCCTTAACTTCCTTAACTTCTTTAACCGGCGGCACAGCCTTTATTGGCGGGGCAGGCTCTTTCTCTGGCGGGCGCTCGGGATTGGCACTGGCACCTACTGTCACCTGCTCCTTGCCACCCTTGGCTGGTTTGCCGTCTTCCTCTCTTTTTGGCGGCTGATCGTTAACAGCCACTACCGGTGCGCCCTTAACGGGCCTGACTTCCTCATCTTTCTTAGCGGGCCTGACCTCCTCATCTTTCTTGTCCGTCGAACTGGCAGTACTTCCTATCCCGAGGCCTGGCTTACCCGGCTTTTCGCCTTCCCCTCTTTCTTCTCTGACGCGTTCTGCTGGCTCACGTCTAGGCCTTTCGGGAGCAAGCTGCGCCATTTGCCGCTCCGACATTGTGTTTTTGCCGTCCGAGTAGGTCTTGCCACCGTCGTCGCTTTTCCAGACTGTTTCGGTTTTGGTCGCCTTGTCCCTGACTGTCACGACCTCAGCTTCGCTGCTCTTTTCGTCTTTGAACTTATAGGTCAGCTCTCTACGACCATCATCATAGGAAGTTCTCCGGCCATTGGTGTCGCGCACTTCTCTTGTGCCATCGACGCCGAGAGTAACCACTTCATCGTTTCTCTTGATGGTCAGCTTGCCCTTTTTATCGAGGCTCAAGTCAGCGAGGCGCCCTTCGGAATCAACCATGGTTTTGCCATGATCAAGGCTCTTGAATGTTCCCTCAGGGGTGATGGCACCAACCAGGATCGGCTTACCTTTCTCATCCCTTTCAAACGTGTAGCGCGACTCCCGGTTGCGCGCGTCGGTCACCGTCCAATTGTTGCCGGTCGAATCTACTTCTACTTTGGCAGTAAATTCCTTCTCGCCACCCCTTCTCGGCTTTAAACCCCTGGACCTGTCAGGCTGCCGTACCGTATCCGGTGTATCACCCGACATTGCTAACGGATTGGCGGGCAAACCGAGAGGCACTTCCAATGGTGAAGCCCCCTTCGGCTTCATCTGGTTTTTTTGCCAGGCCCGATGAAATAGCTCAATGGCAAACGGATCGTTGGGCACCCCGAGCCGTTCTAAATCCGAGCGTGAGAACCTGTCGCCGCTATATCCAGGAGGGGGCCCCGTTCCCATATGTGATGCTTCTCCGGCTCGCAATTAAGCCTGGTTGGTGCCCGCAGCTGACCCGCTCTGATTGAGGCTTGATAAAAGCTGTTAGTAAGAAATTTCAACCGAAAGGGGGCAACTGATCCGCAGCCGGAGCCTTGTGCGCCGCCTGTGAGATGCGCCTATAGTACGCTTTTGAGGCGCTCAATACTGTTTTGCAAGCAACAAATATCTTCCAGTGATATCACAAGTACTGCTGAGCTTGTCGGCGGCCCATTATTATCAGTCTCAATAATTGCGTAGATCCTGTGCACATGCGGCAAGAAGAGTGCGAAGCTGAGGATTCAGCAAAGGCTATTTCCTTTTTTTCTTGTCTCCACCGAGGTTTTCTTTGCTAAAACGCTCGATCTCAGCAGCAGTCGGAATCGCTAATCGATTACCGCGCATTAGTTTCGCCAGTGGCTGACCGCGCTCATCCACCTCAGTAGCCAGACCATTTACTTCAGCCAAAAGCAACCATAGACCGATGTCGGATAAGGCGGGATGTTTCATAGCGATGGTTTTGAGTGTGTCGCCAAGCCGCACAGTGTATTCCTGGCGCTCGACTTTAGGTGCTGAACTCTTCACTCCAACGATGCTAACCAGCTCTTGGTCCGCTTCGCTCTCAGACATCTCGTCTGCCATTTCGGCCGACTCGCCGAAGGCACTTCCCAGGCGGGTCCGGTATTCATCTACTTCGACCTGCGTAGGTAAAAAGATAACCATCCGTGATTTCAATTGTCTCACGGGCCGGCCGCGAACGACCTTAACGGGAATCAAGTGCTTGTTTATTTCGAAGATCAATTCACCAAGCCGCCTGTCCTTTAACTGCTTCGCCGCAATTGATGAAAGGGTGTCCTTGTCTTTGACGATATAGCGACGGCGGCGGTCTTGTTTTGCCTTATTGATCCTCTCACGGATCGCTTCCTCGTCTTCCGACAATTCTGCTTCGGCCTGTACTCGTGTTTCTTCTTCATCCAGGTCATCTCCGGCAGTCGTCGAAGGAGTGGTCTTCGCTGAAGGCGCTTCCGCTTCTTCTACTTCGGATTCTTTCGCTTTGGCCGAACGCACTACTTTAAGAGTTGGTTCAACGATTTCTGCCAGATCGAAAGCCAGTGGTGGCGCCGGCAGTGTACCCTCCTCTTCTGTTGTTTTTACTTCCGGGTATTGGATCACCGCCTCAGCAGGCGTGGCCAATCCGGCAATAAGACCACTGATTGCGTCCAGCGAGCTGGCGGCCACGGCGGCGGATTTTGTCTGATCAGTGGTTGTCGAAGCTGGCACGTCCGAAGTGCGCCGGCTGGCGGCAATCATTTCCGCAAAAGGATCACTAGCCGCGCTCTGGCTCGTTTCCCTGGCTGTAATCTCCTGGCTCTTCAGCGAAGGAGTGGCGCTGTCGTCCAACTGCTTGCCCTTACCTGCTCCTTGCTCCAGTGCGGCAGCAGCACTCACTACTTCTGCCGCCTGGATATTTCGCGATACATTGGCGGCGATAGTCGAGATTTCACTTAAGAGGCGATTGTCTACGCTCGTTCCGAACTGGTCGGACAATACCGTCAGCTTCACTGCCGTAAAGTTAAAATCAGGTTGAGCCAGAGAACTTAGAACAAAGTTTCCGGCCGGCTCGATGTTGACACTAAATTTTTGGCCCGAACTTGTCTTGAGGAACGTGCCTCCCTCGTTGCTGTACTGGGTTCCCACAATATTTTCGCCGCGACCATTGGTAAAGCAGACGTTTTGGGCGCGGGAAACTCCCTCGGCCCTCTGCGCCTCCATTTCTACGCGCTTGACCGTAATTTCGACCATGCCTTTGAGCGGCACCTTATCCAAGCCGATTGCTTTATGAAAAGCGGCTTCGGTGGCGCCCATTTCCTCCATCCCAGGAGCGGCTTTACCGGCGTCGGCTTCACCCTGTTTCACCGGGGGTTCGCTTTTTAATTGAGGTTGCTGCTTATCGACATTGCCCGCATTTGAATCACGACGCTGATTCTGTGCGGAAGCACCAGATGAATCGTCCCTCGAGGCTGGCATGAGTTCCTGTTCCTCATTAAACGGGTTGGGCGGATCTAAGAACTAAATATACCTTATTCGACCATCTCCGCCGTAGGGGCGAGGCCATGC
>PSRH01000029.1 GCA_003175915.1 Candidatus Melainabacteria bacterium
ACCTCGTTAAGATCACAAGGACTCAGTCCAACAATGGCCAGCTTATTTTCTTCCGACATATTGAGCACGAACTCAGCGGCTTCTTGAGCTTTCGTACATGGATTCAAGCAAGCAAACTTAAGACGCTGGTTAGTGGCCGCGATTCGCACTAACTCAAGCAACTCGGTCAACTCCTGGCTATCGCCGCAGAGGACAATGACCTGAGGATTAATCCGCCGTCGCCAGTTACGAGCGAGGAGGGACAACGCTTTACTGGTTGCTTCCACAGCAATCAAGGGAAAGCTATGGCTGGCTATAGCATAACCGGTTCTCTCCGCGACGATGGCGCCGATAGCGCCATTGGCGAAGGCGTCGCCGAGAAAAGCGTGGCCATCATATCTCCGACCTTCAAGTGCGACAAACCAATCACCTTGCGTAATTTGACGCGTGTCTGTGCAGATGGCGCCCGCTTCTGGCTCAAGATTTCCTGCAGCAAGGCGGCCGCCAGCGATTTCAAGAATCTCCTCAGCAGTGTAAACAGCCGCCACTATATCGCCAAACTAAACATATCCCTTACAATGGAACCCTAGATCATAACCAACCCATTTTAATCAAAATGGAAGCAACCGCCAGCTCGCAATCTGCAAATTCGTCCCCCCAATTGCCAAGTCCCAACAGTTGGTCGGGAAGACGTCATCTTATTGATACTAAGGACCTGACCCTGGCAGAAGTTGGCTATCTGATCAACCAGGCAAAAAAGTACAAGAAGGATTTGCTCGCACGTACGCCACCACATTCGGCGCTAAGCGGACGGATTCTGGCGAATTTGTTTTACGAGAATTCAACCCGCACGCGACTGAGTTTCGAGCTGGCGGGGCGGCATTTGGGTATGACTGTCTTAAATTTGGACATGGCTGTTTCTTCAGCGAAAAAGGGTGAGTCGCCGGAAGACACGGCTCGCACTCTGGGGGCGTTAGGAATCAACGCTATAGTGCAGCGACATTCAGGCTCCGGAAGCGCCCAGCGTCTGGCTGACGCTGTCAGTGATCAGATCAGCGTCGTTAATGCTGGCGATGGAATCAATGCCCATCCTACTCAGGCGCTCCTTGATCTCTTTACCATGCTCGAATACAAAAGCGATCTCAAAGGTATCAAGATCGCTATCATCGGCGACATAAAGCACAGCCGCGTCGCCCGCTCGAATCTATGGCTCTTGCAAAAGCTCGGTGTTCATGTACATTTTGCTGGTCCGGCGAGCTTGATGCCAGACGATCTGGCTAGCTGGGGTGCTCAAGCGCATGAGTCGGTGGACGAAGCTATAAAGGGAGCTGATTTCGTTATGGCTTTGCGAATTCAACTGGAGCGCCAGGAAACCGGGCTAATTCCCAGTATGGAAGAATACGCGCGATTGTATAGAATCGATCATAAGCGACTAGCCGCGGCCAATCCCGGAGTAAGAGTAATGCATCCTGGCCCGATTAATCGAGGCGTGGAAATCACTGATGCAATTGCAGACGATCCGGAGCTTTCCTTAATTGAGCGCCAAGTAGCTAATGGGGTGCCGGTTAGAATGAGCGTATTAAGCGCCTTGTGCAAGTTACCGCAAAAAAATGAGCTATGAAATTCGATCTCGAACGCTCACTAAGAAAGAGACAAAACAGCCTAGTAATTTTCGGAGCCTCCTTGATCGCGCTGGCTATTTTTATTACACCGCTCCAACACTTTGTCGAGTTGAGCCGCCCTCAGCACTATGGACTGTCGCTCCTGGTGCTCGGTAGCGGTTATCTTTTTCAATGCGCCCTGAGCTGGAGGAAACTGACTAAGCTGGAGCGACTTTGTTACCTCACAACCGGCCTCTTCTTCGAATCGGTTAGTATCATTTTCATTGAAAACTCCTGGCTCGGCTCCAAAAGTACGGTGCCGACAGAGGCGCAGGAGGGATTGAGAAATTATCTTATGGCTTATTACTTGTTCTTCGGATTTTTGATGAGTTGCCTGTGGCTCTGGCTGGTTTACCAGAAAACAAAATCCAGCACCGAGAACAAAGAAACTCGTGATTCTTGATGCTTGGAAAATCATGGAGGGTCTAGATAGTTGAAGCGATTGATTCTTCTGGTTGGCATTCCTGGCTCTGGGAAAACCACCCTGGCCAGAAAGCTCATTGAAAAAGGATACACAACCATAAGCGCCGACTCAGTTCGAGAGGAACTGTACGGTGACGAGGCCGAGCAAGGGGAGCCTGAAAAGGTCTTCGCCATCTTTTTTGAAAGATTGGAGAAGATTCTTTCCACAGGTGCCGATGTCGTCGTCGACAACACCAATCTCAAGGCCCAGTATCGCCAGGAAATTACCGAGAGGGCAAAGCCGTTCGGTTACGAAAATCCCCAAATCTGGATACTCGATATCCCCCTCAATGTTTGCCTCAAGCGTAATAGCCTGCGTGAACGCAAGGTAGGCGATGACATCGTTAGCAACATGTTCAACGAGTTCAATCGCAATGGACGTCCGAAAAGCAGCGAGGGTAAAATTGTAATCGTGCGCTCGGGCGAGGGCGAAAACGACTTTCGCTTCTTCTACCCGGAGCGCCCGTCGAGTTGATCAACTTACCAGCTACGGTTGACTCGGCTGACTGAGCACTTTAATTTCCTGTTCGATACCTTTTGCCTCTGTGGCGCGATTGGTTACCCTTAATATGCTTGCCAGCGCGCTCTTCGCCTGGACCAATTTCTGGCGTTGGCAGGTCGTCCGCTTATGGTAATGGTCGGCCGTATCATACTCCGACTGATAGGTTTCGACGCACTTTCTAAGCAACTCTTCGGCCATCGCATAGTCCCCGTCCTTGATGTAGCCATTGGCCTGGCGTGACATGCAAGTCGCTATGGCATCCGGATCATGTCTTGAGCTGACCTCTCTGATCCTCAGCTCCCTGCGGTACAGGTCGCAAGCTTTTCCATAAGAACCGATATCAACGTAGTACTCGCTCAAAGCTTGCAGGGCATCGGCGATTTTAACGTCATTTTGTCCACCCTTTTCCGCCTGATTGAGGGCATCGCGATAAACCCGCTCTGCTTCGCCGCCCCTGCCGTCTTCCTGTAAGGCCACAGCTTTCGTGATCAACTCTTGGACAAGATCGACCGGCTTAGCCAGCGGCTCAATCGGCGGCTTTTCAACTGGAGCAACCGGCTTTGCGGTTAATTCAATCATCGGCTCAATCGGCCGAGCGTTCGCCATTTGTTTCTCCAGTGCCTTTAAGGCGAGAAGCGAATAGTAAGCCGCCTTCGTTCCCGGGAAAACAGCCATGGCATGCTTATAGAGAGCTTTTGCCCGTTGTAGATCGCCGGCCTGCTGATAAGTAAGGGCATCGTAGTAAAGGGCATTAGCATTGCCAGGGTTGCGCTGCATCGCTAATTCGAACGATATTGCCGCCCTGACATAGTCCTTGTGGGCAAAATAAAGCTTTCCCTTTTCGAAAAAGATCTCGGCGTTGGTCAAAGAGGAACAAAACCCGGCTGTTGGCCAGGCCAAAATAATCATCAGAAGCACGCTAGTTTTGCAAATAGACATGGCTTATTGGGCTTCTGCCTGCCTTCAAGAAGTTCAGCTTGCATATGCCCGGTTGGCTAGATTTCCAAAACTGCTTTTTAGTTTTGTCTGGCAAGCGGTAACCTACCGCTTCTTATCGGGCCCGTCAGCCCCCAACCATGCCGGTCGAGGACGAACTAGTCCCCACGAAAGTATTGGGCCGGACGCGGGAAAAATTGTTACCCTGACCGCCGTAAGTTCGGTGCCCCTGGTAGTATGCCAATTGGTTCAAGGCTACCTGCGAATAATAGTTGAGGGTGGGGTCTTTGCTGTACATGCACACCCACTGATAATTCAAGGCAGCCGGAGCCGTCTGGTTCATCCCCTGGTAGGACTGGGCGATGTAATAGTGCACCTTGTCACAGCAAAAGCCGCTTTCATCAAGATGTTGAAACCCGGCGAGGGCTTCTTTATATTTGCCGGCGTTGAACTTCCCGACAGCTTCACCAAATGCCGGTGGCAACGGTTTGGCCTTGGTCTGCCCCTTTTGAACGCTGGCTTTGGCGCTTTTGGCAAGGGCAATTAGCCCATTTTGTCCAACGATCAGGTTGCCGAGTAAGACGATGGCCGCTAGGTTTAGGCCACCTAAGGCTAATTTACTGATAGAGCAACGCACGATTCAACCCTCTTGGCTAATTAAGAGCATTCTACGTCAAATCCGGGCATTTCAAACCCATTTGTAAGCGCTACGTCATCTCGGCAAGCCTCGCCCCGCTTGCTCGACGCTCCGCTCCGGACATCGCCGTTGCCGAATCGCTAGTTCACTTTTGTTTAATCCCGGACGCGCTTGAACACGCAAATCATTCGAGGAGACGACTGTTCGTCGAATATGTGTTTGAGATTGTAGTCTCCCAACAAAGCCACTAGTCTCCAGCCCTTTCCTAAGTAGGCGACCAGTTCTTCGATGGTCACGTAGCGTTGCACCTGCTCATCGGCAAGTACCTTCGCCGCTTCACTAGCCTTATCCACAAATTCGTAGAGGAAAGAAGTATGTTTGGTTCGATCCTCGATGTACCAGTCCCTGGCTACTTTCAGACTGAAGTGTTTGTCTTCGCCCTGAAACCTGTCATTGAATGTCTTGGGATAGCGTGAGAAGTTTCCCTGGTCCAAGACCAAAAGGTCACGGGTGTGATCGGAAAGCCACCGGTAAAAATGCTTACGGCCTGGCTCGTCCAGTATGTAGGTAAAGCTGGAAAGCATACAGATGCTGGCATCAAAGCTGCGAGTCAGCACCATCGTTTCAAAGGAGCTTTGCACCGTTTTGATTTCGCTGAAATTCCTTCTGGCAATAGAAATCGCATTTGGTGACTTGTCCAAGATCGTTACGTCAAAACCGTGCTTGGCCAGGGGAATGGCATGCACTCCGGTGCCGCCGCCAAGATCGATAACCGATTTGACTGATTTTGAGCTGGCAAATACTTCAAGCAGGAATTTGACTTCATCTGATTCGCTCGCCTTTCTGCCCAGGCAGGCGTCACGCCACAGTTGATAGAACTCGGCTAAATCGTCGTATATTCTCGCTTCGCTAAGAATGGCAGTCATAAAATTGTTGACCCAGTAAGATGCACGCCTTTTGAAAAATCAAGCAAAGCTCCGGTTTTTCAGAGCCCTCCTTGATGTGCCCTCAGTCTAGTAACCGGCTGTGAGAAACATGTGAGCAAAGGTAGTCATTTTCATAAGTAGAAGACTTTATTGCTCTGGATTAGAAAAGATTCGCACAGCATGAGGCTAGAGCAGCACCAGTTGAGTTGCCTTTAAACAAACATGGCAAGGTATCAAGCGCTCCACATATTGCCAAGATAGGTGGTGACAAC
>PSRH01000147.1 GCA_003175915.1 Candidatus Melainabacteria bacterium
ATATTCATGGGTTGATTGACCGGCATGCTTGGTTGACTGCCCATATTCATGGGTTGATTGACCGGCATGCTTGGCTGATTGCCCATATTCATAGGTTGATTGACCGGCATAGTGGGCTGCGGTCTCGGGTTCATGGGCATATTTGGTTGCGGTCTGAAATTAGAGGGAGGTCGTGTTTGGGAATAAGCCGATTCCTCCTGCTTTTCTTGAGTCTCTTTGCGCTGGAGATTTTGTTCGAGTTGAGCTACCGCCTGAGCATACCGCTGTTCTTCCGGCTTAAGCTTGCTGGCTTGTTTGTAATAGTCCAGAGCAGAGTAGGGGTTCTTCAAAAGCAAGTAGATCGTCCCGATGTTCCACTTAATCAAAGCCTGCTTTGGCGCTTTGTCGTCGAGCTGTTTATAGAGGTCGAGTGCGGAAAGAAGCTCCCCAGACTGGTAGGCTTTGGCAGCGTCATCGGCCAGGTTGCGCAACTGTGCTTGTTGCGCATCTATACTCTCTTTAACAGCGAGCTTCTTGTGGATTGCCTTGAGGGCTTCAGCACAATCTTTGTTGTTGGAATCAATTGCCAACGCCGCCCGATAGCATTGATCGGCCTGATCGAGAGCCCCCTTCGCTTCGTAAGCCACACCAAGACTGAAGTATGCCTGGGCATTCTGAGGGTCTAACCTGACCACTTGCTGAAATTTATCAATCGCTTGCTCGCCCTGTTTGGCTTTCCACAGACGAACCCCTTCGTTAAGCAGGTTGGTGACCTCTTCCTGCTTTGCTGCCATTACCGCCATTCGCTCTCTTTCGGCAGCATCATCGGCAGCTTCGCTTGCCTCGGGCTGGGGAGCGTGATAAGTTGGTTTTTCCGGTGGGGCAGCGGTATTTGGTTGTTCGGCTGGTTTTTCAATTGGAGGTAGCGCTGCTTCAACGCGGGCCAGTCGCTCAGCAGTGCCGCCCGTGGAAGTCTCACCGAAAACCTGGTTTTCGATGCGATTGAGGCGCGTCACTTCATCCTCTGTGGAGTAGTCCCGAAAGAAGAGTCTTTGTTCCAGTTCATTGAGCTTGGGGTTCTGGATTGTTTGAGGTGCTTCGGCCTTGGCGCTCTTGGATTTAGCCATGGCTGCCTGGATCAGCCATGGTCGAAAGGCATTGATCGGCCCGGCGAGCGCGGAAAGTCCTAAGACAATAAGCAAGATCGACTTAAACGCAACAGCCGGCCTCGCCAATCGCTGGATATTGAACTGCATCGAACTTGTTATCCACCTTTTCTTTGGGGAAAGGTCTCAGATTCTGAATTCAATGCTAACATCTCCCTGCGCTCGATGCGATGATAGGAAATAGGGCTGCCACGCCATGGCGCTTGCCTGAGGAAGCCGAAATGTCGGTAATTGACCAATATGAAAATCTCGGTCCCAGTGTTGAGGATCTTCCCTACTGGTTAGCCTTCGCCTGGTTGTCAGGGCCCGGCTTGTCGAGTCGCAAAATCACCAGGCTCTTCGAATTATTCACCAGCCTGAAAGAAGCATGGCGGGCGCGGGATGAAGAGCTTAGAAAAATCCCCTGGCTAAATGAAATGGGGAGCGAAAGACTGATTTCCGGTCGCAAGGAAGTAGAGCCGCTTGGGCTATTGGAGAAGATAAAAAATCAAAACGTAGCAGTCTTGCATTTCTTTCACCCCGATTATCCGGCTCTGCTCAGGCAAATCCACGATCCGCCCCTGGTCCTTTTCCACAAAGGCAAATTGCCCCTGGCTGATTTAGGAAAAACTGTGGGTGTGGTTGGCACCCGCCATCCAACTGTTTATGGACAGAGACAGGCCAAGCAAATGTCTCATGACCTGGCGGCAAGTGGCGTAACAATCATCAGCGGCATGGCTTTGGGCATCGACTCAATCGCGCACTGGGGCGCCATTAACGCAAGCGGTCGCACTGTCGCCGTCCTGGGTTGCGGCGTTGACTATTGCTACCCGCCCACAAATAGATTGCTCTATAAATCGCTGATTGAGAATGAGGGGCAAGCCGTGATTTCGGAGTTCTTCCCTGGCGTCAGGCCAGAAAAATGGCACTTCCCAGCTAGAAACCGCATCATCAGCGGCATGTCCGAAGCCTTGCTTGTTATTGAAGCGGGTGAACAATCAGGAGCACTGATTACGGCCCAAATGGCATTTGAACAAAATCGTGAGGTATTTGCCGTGCCCGGGCGGGTAGACAATGTAATGTCTTATGGCACCAATGGTTTGATTGCAAAAAACCAGGCACATTTATGCCGAAATTACAAGGATATCATGATTGAAAAGGAGTGGGTGAGCGCTCCTAGGGGTGTAAATGTTCCGACTATCGTCGAGTTGTACGGTAGAGAACGGGAAGTGTTCGACCTTATTTCAAGCGAGCCCGTCCATTTTGACTATTTGTTGGAAAAAACGGGAATGAATACAGGGGAGTTATCAGCCACATTGACGATGCTGGAATTGGCCGGTGTGGTAGCCAGGCTCCCAGGTGACTGGTACGCGCTAGAGGCGCAAAGGGCGACGGTTTAGGCGGTCGGTACTGTTAAATTAACTTCCTTCGCAGAATCTACCGCTACCGAGCCGACTAGGTTGGACACAGCGGGGTATCTTAATTGTTAAGGATAGTGCTTTGGCCAACGCTGGATTGGGCAACTGCCAGGAAGGGGACTAGTAACGGCCTGATGCTATGAAACTGTGTTCGCTGTGCAACCAGTATTTTGATGATATTCAGGGCATCTGTCCGAACGATCGGACGCCCTTAGAGACGGTCGAGAACGATCGGCTTATCGGAGCATTGATTTGCGATCGCTATGTGATTGACTCGGTAATTGGCAAAGGCGCCAGCGGCGTTGTCTATAAGGCGAGACGCATTCAAAGAGGAGATATTGTCGCGATCAAGGTGCTGCACAATCATCTCGGCGCTGAAGGCAATTCACTTGACCGTTTTTTGAGAGAAGCGATTGCCGCTAGCAAGTTGCGCAATCCGCACATCATCACGATCTGGGATTCAGGGGTAACAGATGATGGTCAGCCCTTCTTTGTCATGGACTATCTAGAAGGAATCACGCTTGGACGTCTGATAAAAACAACCAGCCAGATTCCATTCAGTCGAGTTCTGTCGATCATCAAACAGGTTACCGATGCTCTTGGTGAGGCCCACAAGCAGGGGATCGTCCATCGCGATCTAAAGCCCGAAAACATCATATTGCAGGTAACCGATGCGGGCGAGGACTTCGTGAAACTGCTCGACTTTGGCGTTTCCGATTTGCCGGCCGACTCGCCTCGCGTCGATAAACCAAAAAGCGTCGCTGGCAGTCCCGCTTACATGAGCCCCGAGCAGTGTCAAGGATTCCAACTCGATGCTCGGAGCGATATCTACTCACTTGGTATTGTCGTTTTTGAGATGTTGACGGGGCGCCGTCCATTTCGTGTTGATGATCATGTTAGCTTGATGTTCCTGCACGTAAGCGAACCGCCAATGAAGTTGGCGGAAGCCCGTCCAGAAATAAATTACCCGCCGGCTCTGCAAGCGGCCATCTCGAAAGCACTTGCTAAAGTTACTTCTCAAAGGCAAGCGAGCGTGGAGGAGTTTTATCAGGAGCTTGGAGCCGCGCTTGGTATTGAGCAAATCGAGAGTTCCCCCCAGGCGCTCAGTGATACGCCCGGACATTTTTCCTTTGCCGGAGATGAGCGGCTGGCTTCCTCGGCAGGGGCCGATAACGGCCAACAAAATTATCAATCTGAAAGTGAGAATGACTCCTTGGCCAAAACAGATACTGCGGACATCGAACCAATTAGCGTCGCACAGACGGAGCTGAGTTTAGGTGCAGGCAGTACCAATTTGATGCCGCCGTCGGGCCAATCAATGCCTGTCCCAGCTACGCCACCAAATGCAACACCAAAGAGCAATCTGCGGAACGTATTTAAAGATCAGATCATTGAGGAGGAACAGCAAAAGGCCAAGCCTAAGCCTAAGTCCAAATCCACTATCAGCGGGTTGGCTTCTCCATTCAAAGCGATGGCGATGGCAACTCAGACGCTGGTCGGATTCGCCGTGCCCGCCCTGAAACCTGGTCGAAAGGAGAGCACGGAAACAGGAGCACCGCCTGCGGAGGTTGTTGATCCGGCCAACGCGCTGATCGAAATGCCGCTTCCAGAGGCAGCCAGCGATCAAGAGGTGGCAAAGGACAAATCCAAAAATCCTTCCAAACACTCTTTGCCGGCTATGGGCCTAAATGGTTTATTGAGTGTTTTGGAATCAAGACCGGCGACGCCTCCCCCTGTTCCGGAGGCAGGAGGCCCGAAATCTCTGAGCGATCTGCTCAAGAACGGGCGACGTACCGGATCTAATGCTGCCGTTCCAGCCGGTAAGGCCGGTACTCAGTCGCCTGCGGACAGTGCAACAGCACAAAGCGGGTTTGCTCCTCCAGCCAGTCCGGCGAGCTACGAAGTTCAACAGGCAACTACAGCGGTTTCCAGAAATGAGGTTTTTGGCAACAACCCGATCACGCAGCCAGCTTCCCCTAGCGCACCGGCAATACCGGAAGGGAACGGACAAACACAACGGCCTGTCAAAAATCCTTTCACCACTACCAAGCACGATATGCTGGCTCCGCAGCGCATCGAAGCCAGAAGGGAGGAAGCCCCTGCCAATCTTCCCGGTGCGTCACCACCAACTATCGAGCCATACACAGTTGAGCAGTTGGATGCAATTCCACTGAGAATTCCCGTTGAACCGATAAGCAAGAATGTCTCGAGCGAACCAATTGAATCTTTTGAGATTCCCAATATTGCAAGCGAATCCAAAATCCAAGAGCAAATTTTAGATCTCAAGCCTGAACAACCTGCTGAATTGCCGGTGCGGGATGAGCCTATGGAATTCGAACCGACTCCAGTTGCAGAACCAGTCCCGGAGTCTACGCTGCCAATAGCAGACCAAACCGACCCGCAGCTGGAGCCCCTGAACAAACTGACCACCACCGGTGGACAACAGAAAAAGCTAGTTCGCCAGTCGCAAGCCAATCCTCCCTTAAGCGCCCCTGCCGCTAAAGGAGAAGTGCGAGGGGCAGCCGTTTCCCCAGAAATTCAGAAGCGTACCCAGGAGATGGTGGTCAACAGCCTTAACAGCCTTTCTTCGCAGTATCAGCAAAAGAATGCAGGCGATAACGCCGCTGTTAAGCAAAGTGGCTCATATGGTGTCAGGCAAAGTGGTTCGTTCCCCAAACCGAGTGCCGCTTCTCCTGTGAAACAGAGTGGCGCCTTCCCGAAAGAGAACCCCGTGAGACAAAGCGGCTCAATCCCTAAACCGGGCGGTGCCTCTCCTGTAAGGCAAAGCGGTTCTTTCTCGGTGAGACAGAGCGGCTCGTTTGTACCTGCTCCAGAGCAAAGGTTCCTTGCCGCAGCTCCGTATAGTCCAACCAGTCCTAGCGGTCAGGGTAGTATCGCAAGAATGGTTGACGAAGTTGATCTCGCTCCTGAGGCAGCTCCGGTGGTTGAAGTGAACGCGGGGACCGTCGTGTTCGAACACGATCCGGCATCTTTACAAGACCTGGGTGCAGCAGCTTGGGGTCACTTCGCTTCCGGAGAAGGAGAAGCTAAATCAGAAGAAGCGCCTGCGTTAGGAAATACTCCTGCGACGACCACGGACAGCACAAGCGCTGGTGCTTACTTTAACGAAGATGTTGCTCAAGCCTTTATGAAGCAACCGGAGGCGGCGCACCCGACTGCGCAGCCCCCCATCCCCGCCACTGCTTTTTCACAGATTGAACCGGCAAAGGAAAGCCCGCCAGCCAATAGTTTGGCTCCAGTGGCGACGCCTCAAACTCAGCCTGCTAGATCAGTTGCTGCTTCTCCTCCAAGCGCAGCGGCAAAACCACAAGTAGCTGTTTCACCGATTCCACAAATGGAGCCTAACCGCACAAACCAGTCGCAAGCCAGCGACATCCGCACAGCCAAGGCGGCCGGGCAAGAGCCGGTGGCCAAGCCAAATAAACCACTGGATATCAGACCAGACGAAAGCATATCCGATATGCTAATCGCCTTATCGGTAGACCACGATCCGGCGGCTCTAGAACAACCGCCGCTCTTATTAGAATCAGAACAAGCTGACGAAGGCGTGCAGGTAGGCGTTCCAGAGGCGCTCGCTAACCAGTCCTTGTCTCAAGCGGCAGCGGCGACACGGGCGGCTCAATCCGACACTACCCCTGAACTGATGCAGAAACCTCGCAAGTCTCCATTTGTCACGATTGGTCAATCCGATGCTTCTGCCTCAAACGCCCAGGCTCGATCAGAAGCAGAGGCGATACCACCAAAAGAAAATTTGAAAGATCTGCTCAGCTTTGAATCAGACAAGGCGCCAGCCGCAAAAGCGCCGCCGGCTCCGGAGCCGCAACATATGAGGGAGGTGATCAGGCCAGCACCAGCCCCGCCGCCGCGCCCGGCCGCCGAACCAGTTGTGCCAGCCAAGCCCCCCCAAGTAGCCAAGCCAGTTAAACCGCCTGAAGTGCCGAAGCCGCAACCAATAGAAGCTGCCAAACCGGCGGAAACAATTTCACCAGAGCAGCCGGGGTTGGAGGCGGTGACCGCGACGGATATTCCGCAGTCACAGCCGTCCCCACAAGTTGCCAAGTCTCTAGAGCTGATGCCAAAGACACCAGAGAGTCTTATCGACTTCTTCAAGGAGGAGCCCTTCAAGCCGCTCGAACCAGGCAAGCAGCCACCATCTGCCAATCGTGAACCGACGCCGCGAGAGCTTTTTGCCTATGAACCTAATCGCGTGCAAGCGGCACAAACACCGGCAAGTCCACCAGCCGATCCAACTCCTAGCGGGCCTGGCGATTTAGCACAACTGCTTGATAGTTTAGAGTTGGCCGGTAAGGAAAAACAAGCCAAGCCCTTGGGCACACCGAAAGATTTGCCGTCCTTAGGTTTAGGTAAGGCCCCGGAGGTCAAACAGCCGGCTGCAAAATTTGATGAAGTGACGCTGCAAGAGGCACCGCAGCAGACGACGTTCGAGTTGACTCGGGGACAAGAGATTCAGCATGAATCAGAAAGTTTTGCGCCGAAAGTTCAGGAGCAAGGGGCTGTCACTGAAGCTAAAGCGGCGGCTAAGAATAACAGCGGGCCTGCGGTAAATCGCTTGATTGAAGCGGCTAAGCGCGGTCCCACCTCTTCAAAAATACAGAAACCAGCACCGGCAAATCCAGGGAATGCTGCCAATCCTGCTCCTGAGCTGAGCCCGGGCCGGATTGAAGCACCCAGACAACCTGTTGATCCAAACGCGGGCATGTTCTCGCAATCCGCTTCCAACAGCCAGGCACCTTTGCAAAATATTTCCCAATCCATGACCAAGAGTGGCAATCAATCTCGATCTGTCAGAGAAATGATGGAAGCCGGCTCCAGCATCAAACAGGAAATTACCGGAGGCTTCAACCGCTTTTCTGCCGGAGGCGAGGGAGATAACATTGCCCAAAGCGTCGCTGCCTTAGCCGGATCAATCAGTCCGGAAACTAATCGACCGGCGCCAAGCAATCCTGCCAAACAGGGTAAGGACGTCGGTGGCATCTCGCTGATTCTGCCTCCACCGGCCGAATTGATGTCGCTTGAGCCGCCGCTCCGCTCTAAACCAGATCAGCCGGTATATACCGATGCCGACTATGAAAACATGGATAGCGCTCAAGCAAGTAATGTTGTTAAACAAAAATATGAAGCGCAGCTGGCTCGCAAGAAAGAAAAGTCTACCAGTGCCTGGACTGAGGCTGTAACCAACAATAAGAACCGTACGGCGTCGCTGAGAACGCGCCCGGGCGGAATGAATTTTGCTCACACGGTTCTGATTGGGGCCATAACGCTCAGTTTTGTTTACGCTTGTGTAAGTGTGGTAATGCACATGACTACCGCCAACAAGGCGTTCGCTCCGGCACCGGTCAAGCCGATCAAGACGCTCCTTCAAAACAAGGACTACGAACAGGTACGCAAGATACTCGAGAAGAAGCAGGAGACTGCCACCCTGACCAAGCAAGATGCTGACGATTTGGATACTGCCTATGTCAATATCGCGAAAGAAGGCGTGAAAGCCAAAAAGTATGAGGTGGCAATGACCGTAGCCCAGAAGATTGGTCCGAAGTCTTCACGCTTCAACGAAGCGGCGAAACTTTTACGTCAAATCAAAAGATTGAAGAGGGCTCAAGGTAAGAGAAGCTCAGGGTAAAAGATAAATTGTATGACTCCTATCGAAATTGACTTAAATTCAAAAAATGGTCGGATCCTGAGGCAGAGGGTGAATATCAGTCGATGAAACTGTGTACAGTATGCAATGGTCACTTTGAAGACAAGCTCGATGCTTGTCCGAATGAGTCGTATCCGCTTATCTACATTGGCAAGCATCCGCTGATTGGTATCATAATCGGTGGCAGATATAAAGTGATCAAGGCGGTCGGCGCCGGCTCTATGGGGGTCGTCTACAAAGCTATCCAGATTTCCAGTGGACGGGAAATGGCGGTCAAGGTATTAACCAGCGCCGAAGGACCCGATTCTGCCCACTTGCGCCGCTTCCGCCGGGAGGCTCGCGCAGTCAGTTCGTTGAGCCATGAGAATATCGTGCGGCTCTACGATTTCGGTTTCATGGAGGACGGACAGCCGTACATTGTCACCGAATTCGTCAAGGGCAGGACGCTTGCTCAAATTCTTAGAGAGCGCGGCCGCTTGCCACTCAGTGACGTATTGCCGATTGCTCGCCAGGTTTGTCATGCGGTCGATGAGGCGCACCGCGTCGGGGTGGTGCACCGCGACTTAAAACCGGAAAACATCATCCTGCAGGAGCCCGACCAGCGCCCTGGCAGCCCAGCCAAGCCTGGATTGGCAAATAAGCTGGTGAAAGTGGTGGACTTCGGTGTAGCGAAGATTGCCTCCGATGCCACCTCTTCGGCGTCATTAACAATGGAGGGGAAGGTCTGCGGCAGCCCAGGCTATATGAGTCCTGAACAGTGCAAAGGCTTCAACGTAGATGTCACAAGCGACATCTACTCTTTGGGCATCATCCTCTTTGAAGTAATATCCGGAAGCCGGCCATTTTCAGCCGATTCAGTCATGGGCCTTTTGTTTATGCACGTCAACGAGCAGCCTCCAATGATGAATGCTCTTTGCCTCGACCTCAACGTTCCATCGGAGGTCGAACAGGTAGTCCGCAAGGCCTTGCAGAAAGAACCTTACGAACGCCAGCAGAGTGCGCTTGAGTTGTGGAAGGAATTCGAAGGTGCCTGCCAGGGTAGAGGACAAAAAGTGCCTGTGGCGCCGGTCGCTAAGACCACCAACAGTTCGGACTGGATTCCATTTATTGGCAAAGAAAATCGCATGATCATTGAACATGCGCAGCGCTACTCTCATGAAAGACCAGTCAAGGCTCTCGATTCCCTTGATCCCGAAGAGTTTTATTTGCCGGAGGAAGATGAGGCGGACGAAGGCAAGCCAGCCTGGTGGTTCTCCCAGCCGGTCAAGGTCTGCGTTTTGATTGGCACCATTCTTTTAATTGCCTTGACAGTGACTGGCATGTTACCGAACATCGTGAAAATCCATGATGTGGGTAGCAAACCCACCCGACAATCCGATAGCCAAAAGCCAACCAACCGAAGCTCTGGAGTCTCTCGACCGCTTGAAAAAACAGCGAAAGACTCAAATCACTGAGTAAGCGTGCCTGGCTCATTTGACTTCAGGCAGCCCGAACAACGCCCTGGCATTGTTGGAGCATGTTTCAGCGATTTCGGAAAGATCGGCCGAACGCAATTCGGCAAGCTTTTCAGCTACAAGCCAGACATAGGCGGGTTCATTTCTTTTGCCCCGAACTTTTTGGGGAGCCAGATAGGGGCAGTCCGTCTCAGCCAGAAGACGTTCCTTGCGCACGACTGTCGCGGCCGCCTGCACGCTTTTGGCATTGGGAAAGGTGACGATGCCTGAAAACGAGACATAGAGGTCGAATTCTTCAAAGGCAGATAGATCAGCCGGGCTGCCCGTAAAACAATGTAGAACGCCTTTTAAGCCGTGCCCTTCTTCGAGCAACAACTCCTTTAATTGAGGGAAGGCGTCTCGGCAATGAATTATCAAAGGTTTGCCCAGTTCTTTGGCCAGCCGCATTTGTCTACGTAATGCTTGAAACTGAGACTCCTGGCTGCTGTTGTTGTAGTAAAAGTCCAGGCCGCATTCCCCTATTGCCACTACCTTCGGATGCTCAGCCGCCTTTCTTAAAGAGTGCTCCGCCTCCTCTGTCCAGTCTTTGGCGTTGTGGGGGTGCAGGCCCAGCCCGACATATATCTGTTCGTGGCTTTCTGCCAGCTCAAGCAACTCGGCGACCGACTTTAGGTCTACGCCGGGATTGACGATTTGTTTGACATTAGCCTGCAAGCTTCTTTGGATAACCTGTCTCTGACCCTCTTTGAGAGTCTCGAGGTCGGCAGTCCCGCATTTCTCTGGTTCGTCCGCGCAATACTCGAGCTGCAGGTGAGCGTGGCTATCGATGATGCCTGATTTGATCTGGAGGTAGTCATTTTTGGAGAACATCTGGGGTTAGGCTATGCGTTCTTATGAAATTCGTCGGTTTGAGCAATTTATTGTTATGCGGGAAACCCCAATTTACTTTTTTTCTGGTTCGAGTACAGTTAGACTACATTAATAAGAGGGTTAGGCCTCCAAGAGGAGGGATATTCATTGACTTTTCTTTCACACTCCAGGGCATCACTTGCTACCCTCGCGATTGTCCCGATTGTCCTTGCCGGATTTGTTCCAGCATCGGTGCTGGCACAGGATAGCGGCTATCTCAAAGGAACAGTCAGGGCAGAGGACTTCTTACCGTCGCAACCAGGCGCAAGCCTGAAGCGTAAAGACCTGGGAAAGGATGCGGACGCCTTTGGTGGCGGTCCGCAACAAAGCGCACCGGTTCAAGAAATCAATCCCCGATCAGGCGATTTTGATACGATGCAAATGCCTACACCGCCTCCCCAGACTCCGTTCAATCTCAATGCGAACATGAATGGTGGTATGCCAAGTTTTGATGGCATTCCAGAACAACCAGGCTCAGATTTACCTCCTGAATTCGTTCCTCGACAGCAACAACCCCAGACCAGCATGCTGCCGCCGCGGACGATGCCTCCTAACTTGCAACGCCAAGATCCTGACACTTCCCCCGAGCTCAAGATTGCCTGGGATGAATGGCACAGGCGGGTGGCCCAGGCAATCTATGTCAGATATAACGCCATGGCCCAGTTGGCCTTTCGCTACAGTCGGCCGCTTGAGGCCTATGTCTCCTACACGGTGACTCGGGACGGGCGTGTCCTTAATGTTCAGCTTCAGCGAAAGAGTCCAAACATTGCCTACAACACCATGATCTTACTTGTCGTCAACTCCATTTCAGGGCAAAAGGACCTGCTTGCCTTTCCTCAGGGGTCAAGAAGAATGACAGTGGAAAAGGGTGGCATGTTTATGCAAAACTGTGGAGCGCAAGGGTTCAAGTACATTACTGGTGACGGCGAAACGGTTCGCCCGCATTAAGGAATGGAGTAGGTTTGGCTCAGAATCGAGCTGGCTTAATCAGTGAGCTGAAAACAATTGTCGGGCAGCGCCATGTGCTGAGCGATCCAGTTGACCTGTCAGTGTACGAATGCGATGCTGAGACGTTCGATGTCGCCATTCCTGATCTGGTGGTTTTACCGGGCAGCTCCCAAGAGGTGGCGGCCGTAGTTAAGCTTGCCAATCGCCATCAAATACCGTTCACGCCACGGGGAGCCGGCACAGGATTATCCGGGGGAGCGACCACGGTAAGAGGTGGTATCAGCCTGGTACTAAGCCGCATGACCAAGATCTTGTCTGTTGATGCCGATGAACAGACTGCCGTCGTCGAGGTGGGCGTTACCAATGCTGCGGTTTCCCAGGCGGCGGCCAAATTCGGACTTCACTACGCGCCTGATCCTTCCAGCCAGGCAGCCTCTACAATCGGCGGCAATATTGCCGAAAACGCCGGTGGGCCGCACACTCTCAAATATGGATTGACCATTGATCATGTCCTGGGAGTCAGGGTAGTTCTAGCCAATGGGGAGACTACCACATTTGGTGGCAATACTACGGCCACAACCGGTATAGATTGGCTCGGACTTTTTGTCGGCTCTGAGGGAACGCTGGGTTTTGCTACCGAAGCGACACTGCGATTGACCATGGCTCCTCCGGCAGTGAAAACGATGATTGCTTATTTCGACACTGTGGAAGCGGGAGGCGAAGCGGTTTCCAAAGTGGTGGCGGCCGGAGTTGTGCCGGCAGCGATGGAGATGATCGATCGGCTTACTCTCAATGCGGTGGAAGATGCTGTTCACCTTGGACTGAATCGAGAAGCCGGTGCGCTTTTGATCATTGAACTGGACGGAAGTGAAATAAGTATTTCCTTTGAAAAGGATGTAGTAGAGCGGATCATAAGCGACGGCGGAGCTACCGCAATTAGGTGGGCAAAGGATGCAGAGGAACGAGCAAAAATCTGGAAAGCCAGAAAGGCTTCCTTTGGCTCTTTAGGTAGAATTGCACCCCACGGCTACGTCCTGGATGGTGTCATCCCCCGCTCGCGGCTTGCCCAAGCGATAAGACAAATTGGTGATATCGGCAAACAATATGGTGTTCAAATCGCCAACGTCTATCACGCTGGCGACGGCAATTTGCATCCTTGCCTTCTCTATCACCAGGACAACTTAGAAGAAGTGAAAAGAGTAATGGAGGCTGGCAGAAAAATTCTCGATCTCTGTGTGCAACTAGGTGGTACTCTCTCAGGTGAGCACGGCATAGGAATCGAAAAACTGGAAGCGATGTCTCAAGTTTTCACCGAAGAAGAATTGGCAGCAATGGCAATGGTCAAAAGCACTTTCGATCCGGAGTACAGATGTAATCCAGGCAAATTATTACCCATGCCGAAATCATGTGGAGAATCGGGACTGCGACCGCTTCTGCGCTATACCCTTTCAGGTTCAGGCGGTTGCTAAACTAGCGACCGATCACCTACATAGAGGCTTAGATTTATTATGGACTCCAGATTCACAATTCCGGAGACAGGAACGGTGCACCTTTGGAGGGAAAAGAACAATCGTCCTCATCGACAATGCTGGGCGATTGCTTTGTGGTGCCTCCTATGATCTTAGCGGCTTCCTGATCA
>PSRH01000027.1 GCA_003175915.1 Candidatus Melainabacteria bacterium
AGTCCACATCCAACGCGCATCGAACCAACGACCACAACAGTGCAGCCGACCAGAACGGTTGTGGTGAACGCTAATGGTCAAGTGGTGCCCCAAGAAATAGTCTTGCCTAACGGCTTGCGAGTAATTCTGTTGGAAGAGCACACCTTTCCTGTGGTCTCCTGTTTGATGTGGTATCGAGTAGGTTCAGCGAATGAGAGCCCAGGCGCTACTGGTTTGAGCCATCTCGTCGAACATTTGCTTTTCCAAAACATTGGCAATTTCAGAAAAAACGAATTTGGCGCCAGCGTTGTAGCTAATGGCGGTCAGTTCAATGGTTTCACAAGCGAAGATTTCACAGCCTTTTATTCGACAGTCGCCCCATCTAAATTGGATCTCGTTTTGCGCGGGGAAGCCGAGCGCATGCGGAGCGCCAAGTTCACTCGGGCTGATGTTCAGCCGGAGGTCAACGCCCTATTGCGCGAGTTTGATCAGGAGACAAGAGATCCCGTCAGCGTACTTAACCGAGAAGTACATGCAATCGCCTTCCAGCAGCATCCATATCGCAATCCCCCAGGTGGCTGGCGTACCGATGCTGAACGTTTGACCTATGAAGATGCCCGTTCATTCTATGACCGATTTTTCTATCCAGATAACGCCGCTCTTGTTTTGGTTGGGGATTTCACGAAAGAAACGACTCTTCCTTTAGTGAAGAAGTACTTTGTTCCCATCGCAAAGTCGCCGACTGCCATTCCCAGTCAAAGGGTGATTGAAAAATTACGGCCCTTTGAGAGACGAGTGACGATGAAGTATGGTGGCAAGAAGGAATGTTTGGTTGTAGCCTATCCGGCACCGGCCATAGCCGAACCTGATGCACCTGCTATGACGGTGTTGGAAAAAGTTTTGAACGGGCAAATATCCGGGCGCTTGAAAAAGCAATTGGTTGAAACACGAGTGTGCAGTTCTGCTCAATGCGTGTTTGAGATTAAGAGAGATCCTAGTTTGATCATATTGACCTTGAACGCTTCGGGCGGCACACCGTTGCAGAAAGTTCTCGATGCTTCAGATTCAATTGTGAATCAATTGCGCTCCCAACTTGTTACGGACGCAGAACTTGTTCGGGCAAGAAAGCAGGCTGAATTTGAATGTTTCAGCGAGACAGACGGTCCGTACCTCGCTGGCTTTCACCTTGGCTATTTTGAGACATTGATGAATTGGCAAACAGCATTTTCCTGGCCGGAAAAAATCCGCAGCGTTAATGCGATAGATCTGCAAAGAGTGGCGCGTCTATATCTTTCTAACGATACGCGTGTGATTGGACAGTTGGTGTCAACTACAGCAGGGCCCGTGCAAAACACAAAGCCGGCTGCTCCTTCGGCGTACAATCGAATCGAAAGGACGATCCTGGATAAAGCGACGCCGATTGAAGTAACGTTTCCCACGACGGCTCAGTCTTCGGGGCGAGCTTCAAAGCGTTTCCGGCGCTTGAGACTGGCCGCCTACAAAGAGTCGGACACGTCCGTCGAGCCGGATACCTCCGCCGTGCCAACCCAGATTGCAGCAGCTCATGGCAAGAAGAAAGAATCTTCGACGTCTTCAGACAAGAGTAAGAAGAAAACGTCTTCGACTTCTTTGGATAAGAACACAAAGAAAGCGTCTTCGACCTCTCCGGATAAGAATACCAAGAAAGCGTCTTCGAGTACTCCGGACAAGAATAAGAAGCAATACGAAGCGGCTGATAGCAAAACCGCTAAAGGTCCAGGCGAAAGTAGCCCCGCAAAAAATGCAAAAGCTACAACTACTAGCCTGCCGGCAAATACAGCTAAGCCCTCAGCCAGCAGTAACACAGCAACTGCAACGAAAAAGCCGGAAGCTGCATCGGTGAAGCAGACGACTGAGAAAACCGATGCCGCTGCCAAGAACGCGAATAGTACTCAGCCAACCAAACCGACGCTGACCACCCCCACTTCTATAACACCTTCGACGGCCACCCATTCAGCTCCGCTGCCCACGACGACGGCACGCCCTACGGTGGTGGCGCCGACGGCGGTGCAGACCAGACCGGCGAGTACATGGCGTGCGGAACCGGGACGATCTGTTTCGGTTGGCTCAATGTCATATAAAGTTCTGCCTAACGGGATGGAAGTCGTAGTGATCGAAAGTCATTTGAATCCTATCGTTCAGGTTGTGGGTTCCGTAAGAGCAGGGAGTGTCTTTGAAGCGGCCGATAAGCGAGGTCTGTCCGCTCTGACAGCTCAAATGATGAGCAGTGGCAAATCAGGCCGTCAGCAGATTGTCTCAGAACAAGATGATATGGGACTTCCCTCTGATGCGATGATCAAATTTGATGCGGGAATTGAGGAAATCAACTTTCAAACGCGCTCTCTCGCCAAAGATTTTTCTGGTCAGTTGACCCGGTTAGTTGGCTGCCTCAGAGAGCCTCGGTTCCAGGATAGCGATATCGAAAAGGCTAAAGCGGATTTGTTGGCCGGCATCAGTCAAAGTGAAGATATGGTGGCTACCAAAGTGGAACGTGCCTTGCTCAGGAGCGTCATGCCATCCAATTCGCTCTACTACCCGGTGGATCCCAGTGAAAAGGCGAGATCTATTTCTACCTTGAAGCCTTCTGATGTCAGAGACTACTACTCAAATCATGTCACGCCAAACCTGACGTCACTTGTTATCGCCGGAGACGTTCAGTCGAAACAGATTTTTGGCCTTCTAGATCATTTGACTTCCGGCTGGACTGTGAAGAGAGATCTGAGTAAGCCACCGGTGCTCACAACAGATCGGCGAGGTTCGAAAAGTTCCTTGCCCTTGAAGGACACTGCCCAGAGCCTCGTTTGCTTAGGCCGCCTGATAAGCGGTGACGAAAGTAGCGACAAGACCTGGTCTGATTTGCTGATTGCGGATTGTGCGCTCACCAATCACCCGATCTTTTCGCGAATCAACCAGAGACTGGAAAGCGAGCCGAACCTGGCAGCAGGATTTAGAGCTGAAGCTCTCAAAGCTCATCTTCAGCCTTTATCGGAAGCCACCATATGGTCGCTCTATCTGCCTGTCGATGCCAGTTCCGCATCGAACAGCGTTGCGGCTATTCAAAACGAGTTGAAGCAATACGGCAAGACAGGTCTAACCGTTCAAGAATTGACGGAAGCGAAACGCTATCTGCTTGGTTCCATTCCCGTCAATCGTATGTCAAATCTGGAAAGCCTGAGCAAGTTTTACCTGGAGAGCCTATTACAGCGCAAGGAACCGGAGCCATTCGGAAAAATTGCCAACGCCGTCCGCGCTGCAACGCTGGATTCAGTCAACAAGTTCATCATGAATAGTTTCAAGCCGGACCAAGTTGCCGTTGTGGTGGCGGGTAACCGTCAATTGATCAGGCAAGTGCACCCGGTCCGTCCAGAGGCGGCTGAAAAGGTAACCGAAACGCAGGCGCAGTAGAAGTTTGCTCAGCGCTTTCGTAATTGTTCATGCCTGAAGCAGGTTACGAGGTGATCGTTGACCATGCCGGTGGCTTGCATGAACGCGTAGCAAATAGTCGAGCCCACGAACTTGAAATTCTGTTTTTTCAAATCACGGCTCATTGCGTCTGATTCTGCTGTCTTAGCCGGAACATCGCTTGTCGATTTCCACACGTTAACGAGCGGCCGACCTCCGACGAAATTCCAAATGTATTCATTGAAGTTGCCAAATTCGCTTTGAACTTTCAAGAAAGCCCGGGCGTTTTCGATAGCAGCAAGAATTTTAAGGCGATTTCTGATGATGCCTGGTTCTGCCAGAAGCTTAGCAATTTTCTTTTCCTGGTACCGGGCTATTTTTTCTGCTTCGAAATTATCGAAGACTTGCCTGTACGTATCTCGCTTTTTCAGAACTGTTTCCCAGCTCAATCCCGCCTGTGCACCTTCGAGAATGAGAAATTCGAAAAGAGTTTGGTCGTCGTGTACAGGCGCGCCCCACTCGAGATCATGATATTCGATCATAATCGGGCTTTTGGCCCAGGTGCAGCGTGCAAGCACTGATTTGTCACCTGACTTGGTGGCTACTCTCGGATTCATTTTGGTTGACGGCAAAGTTCGGCCTTGTTGATCGGTCGCTTCAATATACTGCACCACTCGTGGTGTCCACAATCCATGTAGATAGAATGTAAATGATGAGTCGAATCGACATCTGAAAAATAGCGTAGAATAACCAGTTTGGATATTGTCAAGCAGAATAATATAAGGTCGGTTCTCTGAGACGATTCATAACTAAGGCTGAGCCTGACTGATTAGATGCTGTTCAGGCCTTTACGTTTGGCAATTGCTGCTGGGCTTGTAGGTTGCCTTTTATTTTAATCTCAGTTACCCGAACCAACCGCCAGGTCCACCTTAGGGCAGGGGGTTCCAAACTTAATCGTCTTGAAAACGGTCTAAAGGCAAGCGCTCTTTGTGTTTACATGGATTCTTACACTGTTTGACTTTCGACACGAATCTCCGCTAATATGCTCGCCTGGCTAATTAGACTAGCCAGCGTTGATCGAAGAGTTCAACTATTTGGTCAGTTGAAAAAGCGTTCCGAGGGTACTTTATCCAAGTGAATATTGGTGATATTGAGATGGCAACAGTGATAAATGCTGAGCGTGAACCAGCGGATCTGGAAACGCTCCCGGAATACGTTCGTGAAAACAAGTCACGTTCGCGCGATTCCCTTGAATTTGTCTCGAGCAAGCCTGTTTCTACGACTGAGACTGCGCCTTTGGCGCCTAACGATCCGGAAGGACCGCAGGCAGATGTCCTGGAGGCTTTGTGGCCGGGAGTCCATCATCAGGAGTTTATTGCCAACCCGGTAAGACGCTCCCCAAGTTTTTATTTGACCATAGGTTTTATGGCTGGTGCTGCCCTTTCAATGGTTGGCGTATGGCTCTATTCGGTGGTGCCGCCCATGGTATCAGGATTAACCAAGCCCGTCCCTAACACTGTGGTGGCACAAACGTCTGTCAAGACTGCTGGTGCCAACCAACAGGGGCAGGGCCCGGAAGAGGCTGTGGCACCGTCTCAGCCGACATACGAAGTGCAAAGTGGAGATACGCTTGCGGCAATTGCTCTGCGCAACTACAAGCGTGTCAGCCCGCGATTACTTGATGAGATTTGTTCTGCCAACAACATGAAGAATGCCAATGTTCTTTCGTTGGGACAAAAACTCATACTACCGGTTTATCATCCGCAACAGACACCAGGCGCTATCCCGAATACCGGCGCCGCCACGCAATGAGCTGAAGTTTGGCCGAGTGCGATCTGATTCGCACCGAGGATGTCTTCGCCCTCCTGGCGAAGAACTTACCAGGCTATGAAGAACGCGAGCAGCAATTGGAGCTGGCTCGGTCGATTGAATACACGTTTAAGGCGGGTAAGACAGGCGTCTTTGAGGCCGGCACCGGCACCGGTAAAACACTGGCGGCTTTGATACCGGCAGTACTCGCCAGAAAAAAAGTAGTCGTTTCCACTAACACCATTGCTCTGCAAGAGCAATACATCAATAAAGATATCCCGAGCCTTCAGGCCATCCTGCCTTTTCCCATAGAAGTAGCTCTCTTGAAGGGGAGAGGGAACTATGTAGGGTTGAGGCGATGGGATGAAGCTCTACTTGAACACGAAGTGGACAACCGCTTAATTGATTGGGTGCAAACTTCAATCAACGGCGACATATCAGAACTAGAATTCGTGCCACCATATGAACTCTGGCAAGAAATGAATTCGGACACGGACGATTGTTTGCGCAACAAGTGCCCTCGCTTTGGGGAATGTTTCTACTTCGAAGCTAAGCGGAGAGCTGAAAAGGCCGATATTTTGGTGGTCAACCACGCTCTCCTTCTCACAGATGCAGTCTCGAGTGGTGGCATTTTACCGAAATATGAGTTGCTGATTGTTGATGAAGCGCATCATCTTCCCGATGTCGCGACCGATATTTTCAGTTCTTCGATTAGCAATCGCTCGATCCGCAGTTTGACTAACCGAGCGATTAAAAAGGTGATGGCTCCGCCCGGCCTGGTTTATGACATCGAAGAAGCAGCAAATGGATTTTTCCGGGACCTGGCAATTCGTTTTCCGCAAGCGAAGACACGTCTGAAAGAGCCAATTGAAAGTGCAATGGATCTGGCCGCAGTGCTTGGACTTTTGAGAGCCTGGCTGGAGGAACAAACCTTCGATCATTTGCTCGACTACGATCAAGCAAGAGAAAAGGCAAAATTGAAAGCCAAAGCACTTGGTACCAGGGTTGATAATCTTCTTTCCTGCTTGCAAATTGTAGCAGAGCCGGAAGAGGATTGGGTGGTCTGGGCCAGCAAAGCGGATCAGATTGGCGCCCGCATGGAAGTCACTGCCGCCCCTCTGGATGTTTCCGGATACGTTCAGGATTTACTCCTTTCCAAAGCGGGCCTCGATAGTTCTGTCTGGATGTCGGCTACTCTTGCGACTGTCGGTGAAGATCCATTTGATTTTTTCAAGAGGAGCGTTGGCATTGAAGGCAATGTCGTGCAGCAACAAGTGCACAGTCCATTCGATTACAAAAAGCAGGCTTTTCTCTATCTGCCGACGAAGTTGCCCGAACCTAATCATCAAGACTACATCGCCAGTGCAGCAGCGGAGATTGAAAGGATCGTCGAGTTCACCAGCGGCAGGGCTTTTCTCCTTTTTACCAGCCATGCTGCGCTGACTGCTACGTACGAATTGATCAGTGAATCATTGCCATACGAAAGCAAGAAACAAGGCGATATGCCTCGACAAAAACTGATAGATTGGTTTCTCTCAACGCCAAACTCAGTTCTCTTTGGCACAGCGAGCTTTTGGGAAGGTGTGTCGATCGATGGCGAGCAACTCAGTTGCGTGGTAATCGACCGCATTCCTTTCCAGGTCCCGGACGATCCGATTTACGAGGCTCGTTGCGAATTACTCAAACACGATCCATCCGCAAGCTGGTTCAATGATCTCGCTTTGCCACATGCGACTATGCGACTGAAGCAAGGGGTCGGCCGCTTGATCCGGACAACAAAAGACAGGGGCATGGTGGCTATACTCGATCCGCGCATGACCAGAAAACAGTACGGAAAACGAATACTTGAGTGTTTGCCGCCCATGCAACTGGTGCACGACTTGTCCGGGCAGCAAACCCTTGAAGAAGCTTTCGCAGAATACTAATCTTCCGTTTCAGCTGGTGCGATAATTGGTTTAGATCGCTTATGAGCATGGCACATATGTGCTCAGATGTGCTCTTAGATATTCGTAGGGATCGGTCATGAATGAAAAGGAATTCGATCGCTTACTCAAACAAGATATCAATCGGGAGAAATTGAACACAGAGATTGCTGCGCCAGTGGGAATCGTCCTGGGGGTGGTTTTGGTAATCTGGCCGTTGCTGGCCTGTTTTCATGCCGGTGGACTCGGCACGGCTGTGGGCGTAGTCTTATTAATTGCTTACGTGCTACCGGTGTACATATCAAAAGCTCAAACGTTCACCAGAGATCACGGGCTTGTCTTTCTATCCGAATGCATCGGCTTTGCGGGCACCGCTATTGGATGCTTTGGATTGTTTGTCCTTTCCCCGGTGGGGATGGCTTCGCCAATTTTGCTGGGACAGCTCTATGCAGACCAGGGACGCTGGTCTCTGGCGGACAAATTTTCGAAACTGGTCAAGATGTCGGAGAAGGTAGCCCCCTTCGTCCCCAGCTCGGTGAAGATGTCTACTTCGGCCATTGTCATGAAAACCGCATTTCATTCTGGTAGGTATGACGAAGCCGTTAAATTGGCGAGGCAATTAGCCAAGGAGGCGAATGATTTGTATGAATCTGAAGACTCTGAACAAAACCGAGAAACACTAATTGTCGTTCAATCTGTGGTTGCCGGATATCTGAAGATCTTGGGATACAACGAGGAAGCAGCTCCGCTCTGGGCTCGCGTCAAGTCTCTCGATGATTTTGGTACCGGGGGAAGGAACAACTCACTTGCCTACGTCTACGATATTTTGGCTTTTGCGGCCGACTATGTCGGGGATTGGCAAAGTTGTCTTATATACTCTGATCGGGCGCTGGAAAGAAGCAGCGCGGCGCGCCTGTCCTCTAAAGTGCTGGCCGGCGAAACAGCTGCTGCTCGCGCTCAAGCGCTTCTAGCTCTGCGCCGATTTGATGAAGCCGAAGCCGAAGCAAAAAAGAGCTATAATGCATGGAGAACTTTTTTGTTCGAAACCGCATTTCAATTGAGCCCGGTCTATTACGTCATGGGGTGCGTCGAGCTGGAGCGAGGAAATTACGAGACGGCCAGCGGGCACTTGTTTAAAGCTATTTCTATACGACATTTCCGCAATGGCAAAAATCATCCTGAGTTGTCCAAAATGCTCAAAGCCTACGCTCAGTGCCTGAGAAAGCTCGCTCGGGATAATGAAGCTGTCCAGGTTGAAAATGAACTCAATAGTCTGCCGACGACTGGCTATGCGATCACTATCTCTAGTCCTGCATCGATCGAAACCAAGGTAAGCACAAACGATACCTCTGCTGCCGCTCCCGGAGCAGCCGAGCAAGCCATAATTGACTCGATTGATTTGAAGAA